>NZ_BQYL01000001.1:1500000-1777500 GCF_023706045.1 Kangiella sp. TOML190 | reverse complement strand
GACGTTGTTTGCGCTCGGCACGAATGTCTTTAATACGCCAGACGGTCATTAAAGGTCCCGACAGTGCGTAGATCCCGAAACCCACAAACAGCACCAAGGGCGGTTCCGAAGCAATAAGGATAAACAGCAGAACCACCACCAGCATACCGATAAATGGAACCTTTTCTTTCCACTTAACTTCTTTAAAACTGGAATAACGGAAGTTACTGACCATTAATAGACCGGTAACGATTGTTAAAATACCGATGTAAACTCCGTAAGCCCCCGCCTGCCACTGGTACTCAGCGCCCAACCAAACCAAACCGGCTAGAATCGCCGCCGCGGACGGACTCGCCAATCCTTGGAAATAGCGTTTGTCGGCAGTTTCGACTTGGGTATTGAAGCGAGCCAGTCGCAAAGCAGCGGCCACTACATAGACGAAGGTTGCGAGCCAACCAAATTTACCTAAATCAGAAAGTGCCCAGTTATAGATCACCAATGCCGGTGCTATACCGAAAGAGACCATATCCGCCATAGAGTCATACTCAGCACCAAAATCGCTTTGTGCGTTAGCCATTCTGGCCATACGACCATCAAGGCCATCCATTATCATGGCGATAAAAATTGCAATCGCGGCGTACTCAAAGCGGCCTTGCATAGAAGCTACTACCGCATAAAAACCCGCAAACAAACCAGCGGTTGTGAGCAAATTGGGTAGCAAATAGATCCCTCGACGCGAACTAAAGCGTTTTTTCATTTTCATAAAAAGCTCTAAGTTTTTAAGCTATGATTTTGATTTCAATAGGGTAACATAATCCATCTTTACTAGAGAAGCATTTTCAAATTTGATAGGCTGAGGCTCAGAACCAAATTAGGAGCTATTGACACTCGGATCTTTTCTGGCAAGATAGCCGCACTTTTAAGAGAGTCTTTTTGAGAAATGACTACTGACGGCAATAAACGCTACATTATTCAAGGCATTACCCAGTCAGGCGACAAGTTTCGTCCGAGCGACTGGGCTGAACGGATGTGTGGCAATTTATGCAGCTTCAGAAACCGTCGTATGATCTACTCTCCACTGTTAAGGCCGGCAGTCATTGAAGGCATCAAATCAGTCATTGTCCATCATCAACTAGAACAGCAGCACCCCAATCTATTTAAAGAAATTCTCGACTTTGCTCATAAAAATCAGCTAAAGATCAACGAAGAGTCTATAGAAACAATAACTTAGCATCGAAACAACCCTAAGATTTAGTCTTGTAGCATCAACGCTATTCAGGCATTATTAAGCCTTGAATAATTAGAATTGCCATTGATGATGTTAATTAAAGGAAGTTTTATGCCTAAGTTTACGATTTTTTTATCCATTTTAACGCTGACTTTGATGTCGAGCTTATTTACAGGTTTGGCGCAGGCAGGTGAGATTATTTATAAATGGAAAGATTCGAGTGGTCAGATCAAATATACCCAATCGAAACCACCTTCTGGGATTGCTTATACTATAATTCGCGATCGGAGCGCTAAAGATGTGCTGGCAAAAGAAATATATAAGAAGCCTGAGCAAGCAGCCTCAAAAGCTAACAACGAATCCTCGAATCAGGCTGGCTTTTCTTCCAAAGAAGAAATTAGACGTAAAAATTGCGAAATATCTAAAAGCAATCTAAACGCTCTTGAAAATGGCGATAAGGTGAAAGTAGTTGAAAATGGCGAAGAGCGATTTTTAACTGACGAAGAAAGAAGTGAAAGATTGACCACCGTTAAAGAGAATATAGAGCGCTTTTGCGATAGTTAAAATAAAGCGAGCGAGCTGACAAGCCCGCTCGCTTTTTATTGGCTAATTACAAGCTACATTAGCTAGTAAAGACTAAACTGTGATCTTGTAAACCGACCTTAATCACGGCACCTTTGGCGAAGTCACCCTGCAACAGCTTTTGCGCTAAAGGATTTTCCACATAGGCTTGGATGGCTCTTTTTAAAGGTCTTGCGCCAAACACTGGATCGAATCCCACATCCGCTAAATAATCCATCGCTTCTTGACTAAACTCAATGGCTAGGTCCATCTCCGCCAGACGCTTATTCAAGTTAGCCAGTTGGATCTGAGCAATTTGTTTTACCGCTTGCTTACCTAAACTGTGGAACACAACCGTTTCATCAATCCGGTTAATAAACTCTGGGCGAAAGAAGCTGCCAACCATTTCCATCAATTGCGATTTAAGATCCGTTTCAGAAGCAGTATCATTATCTGAATTAAAGTTTTGAATCAGATCAGATCCTAAGTTAGAAGTCATGACCACTACCGTATTTCTAAAATCCACGGTTCGCCCCTGACTATCAGTTAAACGACCGTCTTCTAACACCTGCAGCAAGACGTTAAATACATCAGCATGGGCTTTTTCCACTTCATCAAATAACACCACCGAATAGGGTTTACGACGTACCGCTTCGGTCAAATAACCGCCCTCTTCATAACCCACATAGCCTGGAGGCGCACCGATTAAGCGCGCTACTGCATGCTTTTCCATAAACTCCGACATGTCGATCCTTACCATGGCATCTTCTGTATCGAACAAGAATTCTGCCAAGGATTTACACAGCTCGGTTTTACCCACTCCGGTTGGCCCCAAAAACAAAAATGAACCATTGGGCCGATTCGGATCGGATAAGCCCGCTCGTGAACGGCGCACCGCGTTGGAAACCGCCACCACCGCTTCATCTTGACCAATCACCCTTTGGTGTAAATAAGACTCCATCTGTAGCAGCTTGTCTTTCTCTCCTTGCAGCATTTTTGAAACAGGAATACCGGTCCATTTTGCCACCACTTCGGCAATCTCTTGATCGGTGACTTTATTTCGCAATAACTGCATGTCAGCCCCATCATCTTCAGCGTCACTAGCCGAAGCTAATTTGGCTTCAAGCTCTGGAATCAAGCCGTATTGCAGCTCGGACATTTTCGTCAAATCGCCTGAGCGTTGCGCAGCTTCAAGATCCGTCCGCGCCTGATCAAGCTCAGCCTTAATATTTTGAGTACCATGCACCGCAGCTTTTTCCGCCGTCCAGATCTCATTGAGCTCAGCATACTCCTTTTCCAACTCAGCAATGGTCGCTTCCAGATCCGATAAACGCTGCTTAGAGCTATCGTCGGTTTCTTTTTTAGAGCTTCGCGTTGAATTTTCAACTGGATCAAACGTCTGTCAAGCTTATCCATCACTTCAGGCTTTGAGTCAATTTCCATCCGGATACGGCTAGCCGCCTCATCGATCAAATCAATCGCCTTATCCGGCAATTGACGGTCGGTAATATAGCGCTGCGATAAACTGGTCGCGGCAACAATCGCCGGATCGGTAATTTCCACCCCATGATGCACTTCGTATCGTTCTTTAAGACCACGCAGTATGGCGATGGTATCTTCAGTAGTAGGCTCATCCACCAAGACTTTTTGGAAACGACGCTCAAGCGCTGCATCTTTTTCCACATATTGGCGATACTCATCTAAAGTAGTAGCGCCAACACAGTGCAATTCGCCGCGCGCCAAAGCAGGTTTAAGCATATTACCCGCATCCATAGCGCCTTCTGCCTTACCCGCACCTACCATAGTATGCAACTCATCAATAAATAAAATGATTTGCCCTTCTTGTTTTGACAAATCTTTAAGCACAGCTTTTAAACGTTCTTCAAATTCGCCTCGAAATTTAGCACCAGCAATCAAGGCGCCCATATCTAAAGATAAAACCCGTTTATTTTTAATACCTTCTGGCACTTCGCCATTAACGATTCGTTGTGCTAAACCTTCGATAATTGCGGTTTTACCCACACCAGGAGCACCAATTAACACCGGATTGTTTTTGCTGCGACGTTGCAACACCTGAATACAGCGACGGATCTCATCATCACGACCAATGACGGGATCCAGCTTGCCGTTTTCGGCTCGCTGGGTTAAATCGATAGTATATTTATCCAAAGCCTGACGATTATCTTCGGCATTGGGATCGTTAACATTTTGTCCACCACGAATTTGGCTAATAGCCTCTTCCACCATTTGTGCGGTAACGCCATTGTCTTTTAGGGTTTTACCTAAGCTTTTATCGCCAATCGCCGCCAATAAAAACAACTCCGACGAAATGTATTGATCGTTTCGTTGTTGCGCAAATTTATCGCACACGTTTAATAAAGCCCCGAGCGATTGTGAAACATGCACTTCACCCGCGGTACCGCTAACTTGCGGCATCTGCGATAACTTTTGCTCTAAGCTTTGTGTCAATTGCGCTGGGTGAACTCCAATTTGATTTAAGATCCCAACAATGCTGTTGCCCTGTTGATTGAGCATCGCTAACAGCAAATGCTCTGGCTCTATAAATTGATGATCTTTGCCCACAGCCAAAGATTGCGCATCGGCTAAAGCGTTTTGAAATTTACTGGTTAATTTGTCCATTCTCATCGAAATAGATCTCCGCAAAAATACTATGCACTAAGCTTCAAGCAGCAAACAATGGCCAATAGCTTAGCGAACTAACATGATTAGAAGATGCGGTTTAAGGGAATTATTTCAAGAGCGGCTTGGTGAATAATTGTGCAAACCCAGAGCTGGCAAGAACTGCTATAGACTCGATTAAAGTGACTCTCGATGCCCCAACAATAACTCACCGAGTTTTAACAAGCTATCTGTTTGTTCAAAATACTCATGGTCTAGATTTGGATGTTGAGTCACGACACAGTTAGAGCGCAAAAATAAAGGCGTGAAAACGCTTCCTTGGCCCCGCACGCCAGTTAGCCTAGCAACAAAAATAGGAACTTTAGAAAGTTGCGCTAGTTTTCTAATACCTGGCTTCACTCGATACGGTTGCTCATGATCCAAATGAATTTTACCGTGCGGAAATAAAGCGATAATCTCACCTTTATCTAAAGCGCGTTTAGCTTGTCGAAAAGCAATATCAGCGCGTCCGGTTCGATCCACCGGAATACAGCCAGCGCCTTTAAAAAGCCATTTTAGATACCAACGTTGATATTCCTCCTTGGCAATCATAAAGCGAATTGGTCTGTCGCATGCGGCAATGAGTAAAAACGGATCGATTCCCGAAAAGTGATTGGAAATCACCAGAGCGCCACCAGTTTTCGGTAAGTGAAAACGATTGGCAGTACTGTCTAAACCTTTAAATTTCAGATTATGGAAGTTGAGGCAATAATAACGAAAAATACCGTCAATGCGATTAAAGAAAGTCCCGCCCCAATCCACTTGGTTGTATTTTTTTCCCAAACGATTCAGCAGTAGCAACACAATCAGCAGCGCAAGGCCAAAACATAAGCCAATAATGGCACCTAAACCCAGCTCCAAATTAACCATGTTCATCTTCAATCCAAATCATGCTCGCCATGCGACCGGTTTCGCCATCACGGCGATAGGAAAAAAATTGCTTAGGATTAGCATAGGTGCAAAGACCACTTTGATAAACTTCGACCCCTTGCTGCTCTAACTGTAGCTGGGCGATGGCAGGCAAATCCGCTAAAAACCTATCATGATTACTCGCTTCAAAAAATGCTGCAAAATCTTGGTTTGCTTGCCCAAACAGTGCTTTGACTTCTGCGCCCACCTCAAAGTGCTGTTGCGAAATCGCCGGTCCAATCCAAGCCATTAACTGACGTGGTTCTTGAAAAAGCTTTAGCGCATTTAACAAAATACCCTCGGCCATACCGCGCCAACCGGCATGAACTGCTGCAACAAAATCAGCTTGTTTGGAACACAATAATACGGGTAAACAGTCCGCAGTCATCACCACGCAGGCCTGCCCCGCTTGACGACTAAAAACACCATCTGCCTCACAATTAATATTTGAATCTTGGTATTGAACAACTGTTGTGGAGTGGGTTTGAGTGAGCCAATGGGGGGCCTGCGGGTGCTCGAGCCTTTGCTCAAGCAACTGACGATTAGCGGCAACCGATTGCGACTCATCATTGACATGCTGCGCCAAATTCAATCCATCAAAGGGCTTATCGCTCACTCCGCCTTGGCGATAGGTTGAAAAGGCTTTAATCTTGCTAGGCGCAGGCCAATTGGGGCTAATAACCTCTAAAGTATTCGACATGTTTTTTTGTTATTCTTGATTCTCAAAAAAGTCTTTATTCTTGCGCAACGATACCAATAGTTGCTGCATGTCGCTAGGCAATGGTGCTCGCCATTCAATGTATTCACCAGTAGCAGGATGCATTAACCCCAGCAAACTAGCATGCAATGCTTGGCGCCTGAAACCACCAATGGTCTCTCGTAGCTCGGGGGTGATTTTAGTAGGCGTACGAAAGCGACCACCGTAAAGCGGATCGCCAATTAGCGGAAATTTTAAATGCGCCATATGCACCCGAATTTGGTGGGTTCTGCCTGTTTCTAGTCTTAATTTAATGTGACTATGATCTAAAAACTTTTCCACTACTCGATAATGGGTAATAGCACGCTTACCATCGGGCGTTACCGCCATCGAAGTTCTTTTGCTCGGATGGCGACCAATAGGCGCATCAATGGTACTACCGGAGACCATAACACGATTGGTTACGGCATCGTATTCGCGAGTAAAAGCGCGATTTTGCAGTTGCTCCACCAGCTCCGTATGGGCCGCGATAGTTTTAGCAACAACCAATAATCCGGTGGTTTCCTTATCTAAACGGTGGATAATCCCCGCTCGTGGTAAGTTGGCAAGCTCAGGGGCATGGTGCAATAAAGCATTGACCAAGGTACCGTCACGATTGCCAGCGCCGGGATGTACCACCAAGCCAGCAGGCTTATTAATCACCAACAAGTCATCATCTTCATAGGCAATATCTAGCGCAATGGCTTGCGGCTTCCAATCGCCTTCAACTTTAATAGTTGCATCAACTTCGACCAGCTCAAAACCAGCCAGTTTATGTTTTGCACTAGTTACTAGTTGACCATTGAGCTTAACGAAGCCTTGCTTGATCCAATCTTGAATACGCGCACGCGAATAATCGGTAAATTCCTGAGCCAGCGCAAAATCCAGCCGTTGGCCGTAAACTTTTTCGTCGAATGTATGTCTGATTTCTACGGTTTGTGTACTCATACTGATTATTTTTAGGCAATACCACTGTAAATTCTTGTAATAAGGATTGGCGTGATCGGTTTGCTCGGTTAGAATGTTGCACATTGTATCAGGCTCTTAATCAACTAGAAAATCAATATGCAAAAACACCTACTTATTTTCGTCGCGCTGCTTAGCCTTACCTTAGCCGGCTGTTCGACCACACCTGATGATGAAAAAACGGAAGTTGAGTCGTTAACCGCTCAAGAATTGACCACTAAAGCTAAAAGCGCTTTGAATGCTGGCAACTATACCCGCGCCATTGAATTACTCGAAGAAATTGATACCCGCTATCCTTTTGGCCGAATTTCAGAGCAAGTAAAACTGGACCTTATTTTCGCTTATTTTAAAAAAGGTGGATTCGAGCAAGGTCAACTTCAAGCCGATCGTTTTATTCGTCAACATCCGCAACATAAAAGCCTAGCTTATGTTTACTACATGAAAGGGGTAATGTACTACGAACAAGAAAAAGGCTTTTTTAAGGATATATTAAGTGCCGATATGCACAAGCGCGATACCAGCAACCTAAAAGCCGCTTTCGACAGCTTTAAATCTTTGGTGCAAGTTTATCCTGAAAGTGAGTATGCGCCCGATGCCCGCCAACGCATGATTCAAATTAAGAACCTGCTAGCACAGCACGAATTGCATATTGCGCGCTTTTATATGGATCGAGACAGCTATGTGGGCGCAGCCAACCGCGCTAAATACATCGTCGAAGCCTATCCAAAATCCACCTCAGTGCCGCAAGCCTTAGAAATTTTGGTGAATTCTTATAAATTATTGGATATTCCAGAATTGGCGGAGCAATATCGCCGGGTTCTATTGTTGAATTATCCTGATTACGACTTAGCTGAGTTTTAAATGAACCATAAAAAAGGCGCTTAGTTAAGCGCCTTTTTTACCTCTGTAGCATAGAGACTGGTGGCAAAACCATTAATCAATGCAAATATTTTTCATTACCTAAACCGCTTCTTCGCCCTCTTCCCCTGTACGAATACGCACCACTCGTTCAATCGAGCTTACGAAAATTTTACCGTCGCCAATTTTTCCGGTTCTGGCGACTTCGACGATGGTTTCGACGCAGCGTTCAACTAGCTCATCGCTAACGACAATTTCCAGTTTGGCTTTGGGCAGAAAATCCACCATATATTCAGCGCCGCGATACAGTTCGGTATGGCCTTTTTGTCGACCAAAGCCTTTCACTTCGGTAACCGTCATACCGTTAACCCCAATCTCTGTTAAAGCTTCGCGAATATCATCCAGCTTAAATGGCTTAATAATGGCTTCTATTTTTTTCACGTTCAAATCCCCAAATACATTTTCCTAAACTGCGTTATTTAAACTGACGACCATAACCTGAGGTTATCGGGTAACGGCGATCACGGCCAAAGGCTCTGGAACTGATTCTAACCCCTGGAGCCGACTGGCGTCTTTTATGTTCGTTAATATCCACCAACCATATCACACGCCGCACCACCGCCTCATCAAACCCTAAAGCGACTATTTCGGCAATACTTTTATCCTGCTCTACATAAGCTTCTAAAATTGGATCGAGGATCTCATAAGGCGGCAAATTATCTTCATCTTTTTGATCGGGAGCTAATTCAGCCGAAGGCGCACGAGTGATAACCCGCTCAGGGATCACCGGCGAAATGGTATTACGGTACTCTGCCAGTTTATAAACCAGCGTTTTTGGAACGTCTTTAAGTGGATTAAAACCACCGCACATATCGCCATACAAGGTACAATAGCCCACCGCGACTTCCGACTTATTGCCTGTCGTCAAGACGATTCGGCCAAACTTGTTGGACAACGCCATTAATAAAACGCCGCGCGCCCGCGCCTGAATATTCTGTTCGGTCACGTTAGGCTTAGTACCTTTAAATTTATCTTCGAGCTGAGCCATAAAAGCGTTATACATAGGCTCAATCGAAATAATATCAAACTCAATCCCTAAAGCTTGCGCTTCGGCAGTGGCATCTTCGATACTCATACTGGCGGTATATTTAAAAGGCATCATCACCGCGTTGACGTTTTCTGCGCCCAGTGCATCCACTGCTATGGCTAAGGTCACCGCCGAGTCGATACCGCCGGATAAGCCCAAAAGCGCGCCTGTCATACCATTTTTATGGATATAGTCGCGAGTGCCTAATACCAATGCTTGCCAAATTTCTGCTTCATCGTGCAACTGCACCGAAGTGCTTCTCTCGGTAACTAAAGTATTATGGATATTATCGAATTCAAACAGCACAAAGTCTTCTTCAAATTCATTGGCCACAAAAATGGTATCGCCATTAGCATCGTACGCGATGGAAGCGCCATCGAATAACAATTCATCTTGACCACCAATTTGATTAACGTACAGAATGGGTACCTGATTTTCACCTGCTCGAGCGCCAATCTCCTCTTCACGGCGATGGCCTTTACCAAAATAATAAGGCGAAGCATTGGGACTGACGATAATTTCTGCTCCAGCAGCCTTGCAAGCAGCACTTGGCTCCGGAAACCACAAGTCTTCGCAAATCAGAATCCCTACCTTGACCCCATTAATGGTCACCACACAGTCCTTATCGCCTGGGGTAAAGTAACGCTTCTCATCAAAGACCGAATAATTGGGTAACAATTGTTTGCGGTAACAAGCAAGCAGCTGCCCTTTATGGATCAGGCTGGCGCTATTAAAGAGTTTATCGCCGACTTTTTCCGGATGGCCAACCACTAAGGCAACCTTCGAGTTCAATTGGCGCAACTCTTCAAGGGCGCTATCGATTAACCAATACAGATCCGAGCGTAGCAATAAGTCCTCAGGTGGATAAGCGCTCAAGGACAGCTCTGACAGCACCAATAGCTCGGCACCGGCTTTTTCGGCCTTGGCTAACGAAGCCTTAATCAGTTCCAAATTGTGCTGGATGTCACCGACGATATAATTATTCTGAGCTATTGCTATTCGCATCAAGAGAATTCCCAAACCATTTGTTACTATTTTCCAACATTTTTAATTTTTTTCAATGAGTTATGTGAGTTTCCCTTGAAAAGCGCTAACTATCTGATTAATCTAATTGCCAAAGGGGAAATTGATGGATATCAAGAGCGGTACTCGTGACGGATAATAACAAAAAGATTGAGCTGGGCTGGCAGTTTCTGCGCTACTACAGCCTAGTGCGGCTGGTGATCGCCCTATTCTTTGTAGCAAGCCCCTTTATCATTGGCGACAAATCCGATTACCACAACTTCCAACTGTTTCAATCCGTAGCCATCAGTTACCTGATCTTAGCTTCGTTACTGCTGTTTATTGCCTTGAGTGAACAGCGCTTCCAGCTCATGTCAGTGGTCCAGCCATTGGTGGATATTGGCATCCTAGGGCTGCTCGCTTATTTAGGCCATTCCAATACCTCTGGCTACGCGGTATTAATGGCGATTGTGTCGATCTTTGCTCTATTATTATTACGACACCGGTTAGCACTTCTCTATGGCGTAGGTGCAGCTTTATTGCTCTTTTTAGTCCACTGGCTAAGGGCTAATGAAATTAGCGATAGCGCCTATCTGGATTTATCACTACAAGCTTTTGCCATTTTGACCGTATCGCTTTTGGCTAACTCACTGGCTCGTCGTTTAACCAACTATGAATCAGAGGTGATGGAGCATAGCCACTCCATTCAAGATATGCATCAACTAAACCGCGATATTATCAACACCATGAACCGTGGTTTTATTGTTATTGATAGCGAACAGCATACTTTATATATGAATAAAATTGCTTGGTATTATTTCGGCAACCCGGCTAACGCCTTATCACAGGAGTTAGGCAGTTTCGCGCCAGAGTTAACTCAGCAAATAAAAGCCAGCAACAAAGATGAGTTCGAAGGGCAGTTATTTAAAGCTAATAATAATGGCCCTAGAATTTTACCGCGCTTTCAAAAGCTTGCCAATAAGGATAGAACCTTGATCATTTTGGAAGATTACTCTGAAATTTCTAAGCGCATTCAGCAAGCAAAGCTGGCATCCCTAGGGCAACTAACCGCCAGCATCGCGCATGAGATTCGCAACCCGCTAAGCGCCATTAACCAAGCCAGCCAGATGTTCGAAGAGTTTGAATCGAACACCCAGCAAGAAAAAGATTTATTACAAATCATTCAGCGTCAATCTAAGCGCATCAATAACATTATCGAAAATGTGCAAATGGTCTCTAAACGTAAAATGCCTAGCCGCAACGAGTTGGTATTGGAACGTTTTCTACCCAGTTTTATCCATGAATTCAAACAAGGTTTAAACTTCGATGCTGAAATTTTGTGTGAGAATATTGATGAAAACTTAAGCATCCGATTCGACCAAAGCCAACTCAAACAGGTTTTGTCCAATCTGTTTGAAAATGGTTTAAAATACAGTTTTATCAATACCAAACGATATCGTTTGCATATTACCGCGACACAAGACAAGATAACCAAACAACAATTTTTAGATATTATTGATGAAGGAGTTGGCATTTCTGTCGAAGAATCAGAAAAAATCTTTGAACCCTTCTATACTACTAACCATGATGGTACCGGTTTGGGACTCTACATTTCGCGCGAATTATGTGAAGCCAATGGCGCCCAGCTCGAATGTATTCCCGTAGCTTTTGGCGGTGCTTGTTTTAGGATTATTTTTGATAATAGACCCTGATGAAATTACCTGTTAACGAACCTAAAGTTTTAGTGATTGATGACGAAGCCGACATTCGTCACCTTCTAACCATGAGTCTTATTCAACTCAACATCGAAGTAGATAATGCTAAAGATGTGGCTGAAGCTATGAGTAAATTGCAGACTAACGAATACCACTTTTGCATTACCGACATGAAGCTTCCTGATGGAAATGGCTTGGATATTGTTAAACATTGCCATACCACCATCTCACATATGCCAATTGCCGTCATTACAGCCTTTGGCAACACCGATACCGCGGTGGAAGCCATGAAGTTAGGCGCGTTTGATTTTCTGGCAAAACCGATCGAGTTAGTTCAATTACGCCAGTTAATTAAAAATGCGTTTAATTACAACAAAGAACAAGAGCCTAAAGAAAAATACCATTCTATCGAGCTATTAAATGGTAAAAGTGACTCCATCAAAGAACTGCACGCGCAGCTGGATCGCGTTGATCAATCCAACGCGCCCGTGGTAGTGCAAGGAGCCAAAGGTACGGAAAAAGAAAAAATCGCCAACTTGATCCATAGTCGCAGCTCTCGCTCTGAGTTTAAAGCTATCAGCCTAGATTGTAGTACACAAGATGCCGAAACGATTGAGTCGCTGCTATTTGACGACACCGCCGATCGCGAATCTTTGCTTGAACAAGCCAATAACAGCAGCCTTATTATTAGCAATATTCACCAGCTCAATAAAAATACCCAGCGCAAATTGCTACAAGTGATTGAAAGCAAAACTTTTGAGGATGAAAACACTCAAGAAATGACGGTTATTGATGCGCGAATTATCATTTGCACCGAACTGCCTCTGGAAAAATACGTAGCAAACCTCAGTTTACGGGAAGATCTGTATTTCCGCCTAAACATCCTAAACGCAAAAATACCAAATTTGGAACAGCGTAGTGAAGATATCGATCTGCTAATCGACATCTATTCCAGTAAATTAAGTCCGGATCACCAAATCAGCCCGCAGGCCAAAAAAGAATTACTCAGCTACAAATTTCCCTACAATTATCGTGAGCTCGAAAATTTAATAAGAAAGGCCGCCGCCAGCGATAACAAAACCGTTAATAGCTTCCAACTCGATACCAGCTCCAATCCCGTTATGATAGATGAGCCTTCGGCCAACCCTGATGAAATCACTTTGCGTGGCGATATGAGCCTAGATGAATACATTGCCGCAATTGAACGTCAAGAAATCCTAAAAGCGCTTGAAAAAACCCGCTGGAACCGCACCGAAGCAGCCAAATTACTGGGTGTGAGCTTCCGAACTATTCGCTATAAAATCCAGAAACTCGACATCAAATAATCCATTTCTGACAACCGTTTGAGACATTACTGATGCTATTTTTAGCCGCAGCTGATACCGCTTGGACTCTCCTTGCTAGATACTAATTCCTAAGCCTTGCTCAAGCTATACAAAAACAATCGCTTGGGCTAGTGGCAAAGGATAGCAAGCAGAAGGATTTTAAGATGTATCAAATAACCGCTAATAGCAAAGGATTTACCCTTATCGAACTAATGGTCACTGTCAGTATATTTAGTATTAGCACCCTATTTTCATTGGGTTTTATCGGCAAACTGCTAGAAAAAAACAAAGTGTCAGCCGATACCATGCGACTATTAAGCCTAATATCGCAAGCCCGAAATAGTGCCATTAGTCACAACAGAGACACTTATTTTTGTAGCATCAATTCTGAGCAAGACTGCCAAAGACAATGGCAAACTGTGGTGGTCATGACTAAAGATACACAGCACAACAAGATTCTGGCTCAACATCAACTTAAGGCCAATTATCATAACGTTAACTGGTCAAGTTTTCAGCGCAAAGCCTATCTCGCCTTTAATAGCCGCGGTTACAGCAAACATCAAAATGGCACCTTATATCTATGTCATGATAATTATTCCGATCTCAGTCGTGCTATTGTAGTGAGCAAATCGGGTAGAGCGCGTATCGTGAAGCAATCACATGCTTTAGCACAAAAATGTCAAAAAACTTAAATCTTGAGGGCTGGGGTTCTGGCATGCATGGTGGTAAACTGTGGTGACACCATAAAAATTAACCTTGCATGATACAAACCATTCCTGTCACCGAGATCACCGCCCAGTCCGGTTTAGAACTCCTTACCAACGACGAAATTAAACAGCTCAGCAAAGATACCAATGGTGAACAATATTTATTGTTAAAAAAGTGTATCTTGGCGGTACTCAATAGCGGCGAAGCCACCGATGATATTTATCACGTCCATCAACAATTGAATAGCTTCGATATCGAAATTATTCAGCTTAACAAAGGTTTAAAGCTAAAAATCTACAATGCACCTGAATCCGCATTTGTGGATGGCAAGATGATCCAAGGCTTACACCAACAAGTATTTAGTGTTTTACGAGATATCGTATTTTTAAAGCAAGAGTTGGAGTTTAACTCGCGCATCGATTTTAAAACTAAAAATGGGATCAGCAACGCAATTTTTCATATCCTACGCAACGCAGAAGCCTTCAGAATTGGCGCGGATCCCAATATGGTGGTCTGTTGGGGCGGTCACTCGATCCCGCATCATGAATACAAATACACTAAAGACGTCGGTTATCGCTTAGGATTGCGCAATTTGAGCATCATCACCGGTTGCGGCATTGGTGCCATGAAAGGCCCGATGAAAGGCGCTTTAGTCGGTCATTCCAAGCAACGGGTTTGTGATGGTCGTTATGTCGGGATCACCGAACCTGGCATTATCGCTGCTGAGTCGCCAAATCCTATCGTCAATGAGTTGATTATCATGCCGGACATTGAAAAGCGCTTGGAGGCTTTTGTACGGCTTGGTCATGGCTTTGTGGTTTTTCCTGGTGGCGCCGGAACCGCCGAAGAAATTCTATATATTTTGGGTATTTTACTGAATCCAAAAAATAAGGACATTCCCTTTCCTTTGATTTTTACAGGACCAATTGAAGCTAAAGCCTATTTTGAGCAAATTGATAACTTCATTGGCAAAACGCTAGGCCAAGAAGCCCAAGCGAAGTATCAAATTATTATCGATGATCCGATAGCGGTTGCTAAAGCTACACAACAAGGGATTGATGAAGTACGTCAATACCGCAAATTAAAACAAGACGCTTACCACTACAATTGGCAACTGGAAATCGATTGGGATTTCCAAGAAGAGTTTATCCCAACCCATGCAAACATGAGCCAACTTGACTTAAAGCTCGATCAGCCAAACCATTTGTTAGCAGCGAATTTACGCAAAGCTTTTTCTGGAATTGTTGCGGGCAATATCAAAGAGCAAGGTATTGAAGAAGTCAAAAAGCATGGACCCTATCAGCTCTTTGGCGATAAAGAAGTGATGCAATCTATGGACGCCCTGCTAAGAAGCTTTATCGATCAAGGGCGCATGAAGCTTGAGCAAAAAGACTACAAGCCTTGCTTTGAAATACAATAAGCCAAACTCGATAACCATTTAAATAACCATAAAAAAAGCCGAGCAACTGCTCGGCTTTTAAGATCTTACATACACATTTAAAGCGCTTCGTTTAGCTCTGGAATCACTTTAAATAAATCAGCTACCAAGCCATAGTCAGCCACTTGGAAAATGGGCGCTTCTTCATCTTTGTTAATCGCCACAATCACTTTTGAGTCTTTCATACCCGCTAAATGTTGGATAGCACCTGAAATACCCACCGCAATATATAACTCTGGAGCAACAATTTTACCGGTTTGGCCTACTTGGTAATCATTCGGAACAAAACCAGCATCGACCGCAGCACGCGAAGCACCAACCGCTGCACCGAGTTTATCGGCTAAGGTTTCTAACATGGCAAAGTTCTCACCCGAACCCATACCACGACCACCAGAAACAATCACGCGAGCAGAGGTCAACTCAGGACGCTCAGAAACCGTTAGTTCTTCGCCAACATAGTTTGAAGTTCCAACATGATCCACTGATGAAATCGATTTAACAGCCGCAGAGCCACCGTCATAAGCCAAGGCATCAAAACCGGTAGAACGCACCGTAATCACTTTCTTGCTATCGTTTGATTTAACCGTGGCAATAGCGTTACCCGCATACACGGGACGCTCGAAAGTATCATCAGAATCAATTTTGGTAATGTCAGAAATTTGCTGAACATCCAACAAGGCCGCTACTCGAGGCATACAGTTTTTACCAAAGGTCGAGGCTGGCGCTAAAATATGGCTATAATCCTCCGCCATCGACAACACCAATTTTTCCACGTCTTCGGCCAACAAATGCGCATAATGCTCAGCATCAGCCACTAAGACTTTATTCACGCCTTCGGCTTGCGCTAATTGATCGGCCACCGCTTGGCAGTCATGCCCAGCAACCAAAACCACCGTATCGCCAGACAATTGGCTAGCTGCGGCAATGGTATTAAAAGTCGAAGCTTGAGCCTGCTCGTTATTGTGTTCTGCAATTACTAAAGTCGTCATTTAGATCACCTTCGCTTCGTTTTTCAATTTATCCACCAATTCAGCAACCGTTTCCACCTTGATGCCCTCTTTACGCGCTGGCGGATTGGATACTTGCAAAGTCTCAGTGCGCGGTGCTACGTCAAGGCCTAAATCGGCAATCGCTATTTCGTCTAAGGGCTTACGTTTGGCTTTCATAATGTTTGGCAAAGAGGCAAAGCGCGGCTCGTTCAAACGTAAATCCGTGGTCACGATAGCTGGCAAACCTAATGCCACCGTCTGCAAACCGCCATCAATTTCACGGGTCACTGTCGCTTTGCCATCTTCAACTTTGACTTGCGAAGCAAAAGTTCCTTGGCCCCAACCTAATAAGGCACCCAACATTTGACCGGTTTGGTTGTTGTCGCTATCAATCGACTGTTTGCCCAGTAAGACTATTTGTGGTTCTTCTTTTTCCACAATATTCTTCAACACTTTCGCAACAGCCAAAGACTCTAAATCGTCATCAGATTTAACCAAAATGGCCTTGTCAGCACCAAGCGCCAACGCCGTACGCAACGTCTCTTGGGCTTGCTGCGGGCCAATTGAAACCGCAACGATTTCCGAAGCTACGCCCTGCTCTTTTAGACGCACCGCCTCTTCAACTGCAATTTCGCAAAAGGGATTCATCGACATTTTGACATTGGCTGTCTCAACGCCAGTGTTATCAGCATTAACGCGAACTTTTACATTCGCATCAATTACACGTTTGATCGCAACTAGAATTTTCATAAAAACCCTATCAATGTATAATTCTTGGCAAAATAGACGACCTAGCCGACTATCTTTAGTAAAATAGGTCGCAATGGTGACCTTTTCGAGCCTTAAGGTCAATAGTTAAGGCCGTTTTTTAACCGAAATTTTGCCCTTTTTAAGCGCATTTAACGCTCAATCAGGCACTTATAAAAAACTATTATTGATTAGCATTAAGAGGTGATTTCGTGGAACGCGAATTTATGGAGTTTGACGTGGTAATTGTTGGCGCAGGCCCTGCGGGTTTATCCGCCGCCATTCGCTTACGTCAATTAGCCGAAGAAACAGGCCAAGACTTGATGGTGTGTGTGGTCGAAAAAGGCTCAGAAGTGGGTGCGCACATTCTATCTGGCGCGGTATTTGAACCCACAGCATTGAACGAACTAATCCCAGATTGGATCGATAAAGGCGCGCCACTGAACACCAAAGTTACTGGCGATCAAATTCATCTATTCCGTAGCCAAGACAAAGGCATCAAGGTCCCGAATTTTTTTGCTCCGAAAACTATGCACAACGATGGTAATTACATCATTAGTCTGGGCAATTTGTGTCGTTGGCTAGCCGAGCAAGCCGAAAGTTTAGGCGTAGAGATTTTCCCTGGCTTTGCCGCGGCAGAGGTATTGTATAACGACGATGGGGCAGTAAAAGGCATTGCCACCGGCGATATGGGCATTAGTCGCGATGGCGAGCAAAAAGACGGTTACATGCCCGGCATGGAGTTGCACGCAAAATACACCCTATTTGCCGAAGGCTGTCGCGGTCACCTAGGTAAAGAATTAATCGCTAAGTTTGAACTGGATAAGGGTAAAGAACCGCAGCATTACGGCATTGGCATCAAAGAGCTGTGGAAAGTCCCAGCCGAGCAACACCAAGAAGGTCTAGTGGTCCACAGCGCTGGCTGGCCTTTGTCGGAGTCTGGCTCAGCGGGCGGCGGCTTCTTGTACCATATTGAAGATAACCAAGTGGTTGTGGGCTTAATTACCGATTTATCTTATTCTAATCCCCACGTCAGCCCATTTGATGAGTTTCAGCGTTACAAACACCAAACCAGCATCAAGCAATTCCTTGAAGGCGGCGAGCGCATTTCTTACGGTGCTCGCGCTATCACCAAAGGTGGTTTGCAATCACAACCCAAAATGTCATTCCCTGGCGGCTTGTTGATCGGTGATGATGCAGGTACTTTGAACTTTGCCAAGATTAAAGGCTCACATACCGCCATGAAGTCAGGCATGATTGCCGCCGAAACGGTAGTTAGTGCTATCAAGGCCGAAAAAGCTAACGACGACCTTGTTGAATTTGCGAAAAATTATAAGGACTCTTGGGCTTGGAAAGAATTGCATACCCAGCGTAATTTCGGTCCTGCACAACATAAATGGGGTAATATTTTAGGTTCGGCTTATGTCTTTATCGACTTAAATATCTTTAACGGTAAGCTACCTTGGACCTTGAGCGATCCACAACCGGATCATGCACAATTAGCGCTAGCAAAAGATAGCAAGCAAATTAATTACCCTAAGCCTGATGGCAAGTTGTCTTTTGACAAGTTGTCTTCGGTATTTATCTCCAACACTAACCATGAAGAAGATCAACCGGTTCATCTTAAGTTAGCGGATCAAACCATACCCATTGAGGTAAATCTAGAAAAGTATGCCGAACCGGCCCAACGCTACTGCCCTGCTGGAGTGTATGAAGTCGTACGCGATGATAATGGCGAAAATCCAAGCTTTGTCATCAACGCGCAAAACTGTGTGCATTGTAAAACTTGTGATATTAAAGATCCGTCGCAGAACATCACTTGGGTAGTACCCGAAGGCGCTGGTGGACCCAATTATCCCAATATGTAACTTTTAAACTCGGATATAAAAAAAGCGGCTTAAACCGCTTTTTTTATTATTGCTGATTTCTTTTTCTTCGTAACCCAAACAATGCTAATAACGAAAGTCCAAACCAACTAAAGCTACCGCCACCATCGCTATCGTCTTCGTCAGGCGTCTCGCATACTTCTACAGCATCACCAGTAGGTTCTAGTTTAAATGCTCTAACTTCAAACATGGTTTCACCATCAATCACATCTTCACGTAACCCATAACCAATGATTTCGCCATTATTGTTTATGTTGGTTGCACTATCGATACGCCAACCTGAATCACATGGAATAAGATCATTTAGATCTTTTAACTGACCATCTTCGTACAAAAAGCCGGTATTTAGACCCGCTGTAGGAACTGATACCAACGCTTGTCCCACTATCTGCTCATTATCATTTATAGCATTTGCCGTCGCATTGTCGTAGTCCGAGTCAAAGTAAGGTAGTTGCTTTAACTCATTATCTGTTGCGGGATCATATTTGAAGGCAACGGTTCTGGTAGAGTTGGATCTTCTACGGGCGTAGCCTACAATAACTCCATTATTGTTAATATCAGACGCAATGGTAACCAAGGTACCAATATTTGGTAGCTCTTCTAATTGCGCGGGATCACTAACATTAGTTAAAAAGCCGCGAATGCCTGCCGAATCACTGTCTTCATCATATTGAGTCCAACCGACAATATCACCATTATCATTTATACTTAAAGGATGAGTCTGACCGCCATCAGGATCCTCCCTTAAAGAAGGAAGTACGACTAAGCCTTCACCGTTGCTACTGTTAACTACAAACCCCCTATTAACATTAGGCGTAGTATCATCATCATCTAAATCAACAAAGGCGTTACCAACAACAATCCCACTGTTATTAATATCGAAAGCTTTCGCACCCGTTAATTCATCTAACCCTGGGATTTTTGTGATACCACTACCATTAAAAATGGTGGCAAAATTTTCACGAATTTCGATTTCATTACCTTCATCAGTGGTTTCTGTTCTCACTTCATCGGAATAACCAACAATAACGCCACCGTCATTTATTGACAGAGCAACACTAGCAATACCGCCTTCAAGTGCTAGCAAATCCAATACGCCAGAGTCTAAAAAAAACAGCGCATGGCTATTAAACTCTCTAACCAAGTTTCCGTTTTCATCTTCGCTTAACGGACCATTACCATAACCAACGACTTCACCAGCGTTATTGATGCCATAAGCAAAACTATTAGTTCCACCTTCTACTTTGCCTAAATCGATAATTTCATAAGGGGCAGCCATGGCAAAACCCAGGCCAAAAGTCACTGCGCTAGCGATCAATGTTTTTATAAATAATCTGGTTTTCATTATCAGTCTCTTAAAGATGCTGTTATACGGCATCCGGTTGTGATTCGGGTTGTGCGTCTTTGAACGCATCTAATGTTAAACAGTGTTGCTCAATGGCAACCAAGCGCGGATAAGGCGTTAAATCCACGTCAAATCTGCGCGCATTGTACATTTGCGCCACGATAAATGCATCCGCCAATGTTGGCTCTTGACCAAAGGCAAAACTAGCAACCTCGCCATCGGTGGCGTTGAACTGGCTTAATTGTTGCTCCAGTGCGCTGAATCCTTGCTGAATCCAGTGATGATACCAAGCGCCTTTAGCTTCATCAGAAACACTCAGTTCGCCTTGCAAATACTTCAAAATACGCAAATTATTCACGGGGTGAATGTCGCAACCTATTGCTTGGCACACACTTCTGACTTGCGCTTTGACAAAAGGTTCAGCAGGCAGTAAATCAGGCCCCTCAAAGGTCTCATCCAAATACTCACAAATCGCCATCGACTGGCTTAAGAATTGACCATTATGCTCCAACAAGGGCACTAGCCCTTGCGGATTTTTTGCTCGGTATTCAAGTTTATGCTGCTCGCCACCATCTTTAACCAGATGCACTGGAATGGTTTGGTAGGATAAGCGCTTTAAATTTAGAGCAATTCGCACCCGATAAGCTGCGGTGGATCGCCAGTAACTATAAAGTTTTAGCATCTAACTTGAATACCTTTGTTGGAATCTATTTACAGGTCGTATTTTTCGACGGTTTGGTGAATTTTACCGAAAATCGAATTGCCACTATCATCAAGCATTTCGATACTGACTGAGTCACCAAAACGCATAAATGGGGTTGTCGGCGCGCCGTCTGCAATGATCTCCAACATCCGCACTTCGGCTAAGCAAGAAGAGCCAGTCGACTCGTCTTTATTAGAAATAGTACCTGAACCAACAATAGCGCCCGCTCTTAATGGACGAGTTTTGGCCGCATGAGCCACGAGTGTTGGAAAATCAAACACCATGTCCACACCACAGTCAGGGTTACCCAACAAATCGTCATTAAGGTAAGTAACTAATGGCAAGTAAACTCGTTTACCGTCCCATTTATCACCTAACTCATCCGGCGTTACGGCCACTGGCGAGAAAGCAGAAGAAGGCTTTGATTGGAAGAAACCAAAACCTTTGGCTAATTCACCAGGTATCAAATTACGCAAAGAAACATCATTCACCGTCATCAACAAGCGAATTTCTTTCTCCGCCATCTCCGGAGTCGCACCCATAGGTACGTCGCCTGTGATCACCGCCACTTCCGCTTCCATATCAATACCGTATTCCTCGGAAGCCATTTGAATATTGTCACGCGGCCCAATAAAAGCATCACTGCCGCCTTGATACATTAACGGATCGTGCCAAAAACTCTCTGGCATCTCCGCATTACGCGCTTTTCGCACTAACTCAACGTGGTTCACATAAGCTGAACCATCGGCCCATTGGTAAGCTCTTGGTAAAGGAGATTCGCAAGCGGCTTGATCAAAATCAAAGCTCTCTTCAACTTCGCCAGCATTCAAGCGACCATATAACTCTTCCAAGTCAGGCTTGAAAGTATCCCAATCGTCTAAAGCGGCCTGCAAAGTTTTCACATGGTACGGCTTCACCGCTTTTGTCAAATCGCGGCTCACCACCACCAAACGGCCATCACGGCTACCATCTTTTAGAGTTGCTAATTTCATTATAATTCCTATTTTTACTTAAAGGGGGCAGACCTAAGGCTTGTCCCCGATTTGTTTATTCTGACGCTTTCCAGCTATCAGCATATTCGGGATTTTCCACCCCACTCATGGCATCAGAAACTTCTAACGCATCACGCGTATCGAGCATCACCGCCACTTCGTCGGTTTCTTTTTTGGCGTACTCCAAACCAGCCTTAAAGGCTTTTGGATGCGGCCCATGGGTAAAGCCTGACGGATGGAAAGTCACCATGCCCGCGTCGATATTATCACGGCTGAAAAAATCACCCGCATGGTAAAAAAGCACTTCATCAAAATCATCATTGTTATGATAAAAAGGGACTTTCAAGGCACCTGGATCCGACTCAATCGGACGCGGCACGAAAGTACAAATCACAAAACGACTGGCAACAAAAGTGGTGTGCGCCGACGGTGGCAAATGATAACGGTGTGACATTAACGGACGAATATCGCGCCAATTGATCCGAACCACCGATAAATCACCGTGCCAACCAATCGCATCCAGCGGCGAATAGTTAAAGTGTACTTTCGAGATCTGGCCACGGCGCTTAATTTCCACTGTCCAAGGAGTCTCGTCTTGTTGCGCCTTAAACTTTTCGTTTATTTCTGGCACATCCAACATCGCAGGATCAAAAATGGCTTGCGGCCCCACCAAACCTTTATCTGGCAATTGATAACTATCATTGGTAGCCTCGATAAGCAGCATGGTCATTGGCTCGTTAGGCTCCAAGCGCCACATGGTACCGCGCGGAATGACCACATAATCGCCATCACGAATTTCCATATGCCCATAATCGCAGAACAAATCGCCCTTACCTTTATGGATAAACAACAATTCGTCGCCATCGCCATTGCGCGCCAGTTCAGGCATCGCTTCATTGCAATCCCAAATTCGGAATTTGCAGTGGGCGTTGAACAATAAATCTTGCGCCATCCAAGGTGAATTGGCGTTTTTCTGTAAATCATTCAAATCAAAAGCACGCGGCCTTAACGGCCCTTCCCACTTTTCCCAAGCGGTTGGCGCGCGCTTATGGTGAAAATGCGCGGTTGGCCCAAAAAAGCCACTGCGGCCTGCTTCACGCTCATAAATCCCCTCTTCAGGCAGATCGGCATGCGCTTGGCGCGAAATGGTGCCTTCTTTGTGCGGAAATGAAATCCACTTACGCATAGGTTACTCCTTACCTGAAATTAAGCAGCTTAAATCACACCACGGTCAATTTGATCTTGCTCAATCGACTCAAATAATGCCTTGAAGTTACCCTCACCAAAACCTTGGTTACCTTTACGTTGAATGATCTCAAAGAAAATGGGACCAATTACGGTGTTGGTGAAAATTTGCAATAAAATACCTTCTTCGTGATCCAAAGAGCCATCAATCAAAATCTGGTTTTTACGCAATTTTTCGACGTCTTCATGGTGCTTTGGAATACGGCGCGGGATCATGTCGTAATAAGCACCTGGAGTAGGCATAAAGTCCATACCGCCTGCGCGCAAACGTTCAATGGTATCGTAAATATCTGGGGTGGAAAGCGCGATATGTTGAATACCCTCGCCTTTGTATTCTTTCAAATACTCTTCAATTTGCGATTTTTCATCCGCCGATTCGTTGATCGGGATACGCAACTTGTTGCAAGGACCGGTCATCGCTTTTGAGAATAAAGCCGTTTGCTTACCCTGAATATCGAAATAACGAATTTCACGGAAGTTCGCGATCTTTTCGTAAAAATCTGCCCAGCGATCCATACCACCACGCACTACGTTATGGGTTAAGTGATCGAGAGTTTGCAACCCCATGCCCACAGGAAATCTATCAACACCTTCGATGTAGTCGAATTCGTCATCATAAACGCTGCCTTCAGGGCCCCATTTATCGATGAAATACAAAACCGAGCCGCCAATTCCGTAAACTGCAGGATGCGAAGAATGCTCTGGCTTATCAAAAGCTTCTGCACCATTGGCAATCGCGTGCTCATAAGCTTTTTGCGCATCTTCTACCCGCCAAGCCATGGCACAAGCACAAGGGCCGTGTAATTGACTAAACTCGTTGAAATACCCTTCCGTTTCACCATTAATCACAAAGTTAATATCGCCTTGACGGTACAAAGACACGTTTTTGGTTTTGTGGTTAGCAACCCGAGTAAAGCCTAGTAACTCAAACAAGTCGCGTAATTTTTGGATACCCTCGGCATCCGGCGCTGAATATTCAACAAACTCGAAGCCGTCGGTGCCCATAGGGTTAGCCACTGGCTCGGTTGGCGTTGGCGCGCTGGTAACTTTTGCTTGTAAATCTGATGCTTGTAAATCTGACATTATGTTGTCCTCAATCTTATCTAGAGGTTAAATTTTTGGCCTTTGAGATTTTTCAAACGCCCTTAATTAATCAATCATGAATATAGATTTGCACTTAATTGTGCCAAACCTTGAGAGCTATTTGCCGACGAATGGGCTCCATTGCGCGCGGATCTGCACGGCAACGAGGTAGGTAGGAATATGATATTTATTAAAAATCAATAACATAAAGTTAATTAATTAAAGTGATTTGTCACCTAAAGAGTTGCGCATATTATGCTACAAAAGGCCTTTTTTCTCAATAAAAGCCAAGCTTTAACTCGCCTCTCACCAAGATCTTAAAAGCCAGTTTTTGACCGCTATAAGTTAGCTGGCTAGCTTTTCTTCCTTAGGCGGATACAAGGGTTCATGCAAGCCCAAACGTTTGGCCTCTTCCACCATAGCCATCACATCCGCGTGCGCCAGTTCGTAGAGCTGCTTTAAATCTTCCAACACAAAATACTGCGGTTGCATAATATCGATACGATACGGCGTTCTTAAGATATCAATGGGGTCGAATGGCTTACGGATCACGTCCGGATTGTCCAAACTGTGCGGAGTTTCACCGATTGACGACAAGATTCCACCACCGTAAATACGAGTACCTTGCGGGCTTTGCATCAAGCCAAACTCCACTGTAAACCAGTAAAGACGCGCTAAGAAGACTCTGTCTTGTTTAGAAGCCGCAAAGCCCAACTTACCGTAAATTTCAGTAAATTCAGCAAAATAAGGATTGGTCAACATGGCGCAATGGCCAAAAATCTCATGGAACACGTCCGGCTCTTGCAGATAGTCCATTTCTTCAGGGGTACGAATAAAGGTGGCGCAAGGGAATTTTTTATCGGCTAACAGGGCAAAAAACTTATCGAAGTTAATCAGCGCCGGAACCCAAGCCACTTCCCAGCCAGTTTCTTTGCGCAATACGCTGGAGACTTCTTCAAGCTGCGGGATCCGATCTTTAGGTAAATTAAGCTTTTCTAACCCTTCGAAGTACTGCGGGCAAGCACGATCAACAATCAATTTTTCTTGGCGCGTGATCAGAGTATGCCAAGTTTCATGTTCGGTATCGGTGTAGTGTATAAAACCTTTATCGTCCATTGGACGTGCTTTATATTTAGTACCTTTCGCCATTTCATTACCTGCTAATATTAAAAGTCTAGCTTACTGTTTTCGCGCCCACATTATCATGAGCTTACCTGCTAAACTCAAGTAAAAAATAATCAACACCGCTTTAGAGAGGTCCAAGTCGGATCAGTTCCAAATAAAAATTACAAAAAAACATTCTAAATTTTACCTTTTGTAACTAATTCTTTTTAAATTTCTCTTTAATAAATGAACAAAGTTATTTACAGTTAATGTATCGGGCGGATCTATCAAAAAATCATTAAACAATCACCAATTGGCTAACAATACCGACTCGAATACTGACGCTAACAACCCCGTTTTGAAGGATAAATAAGGAAGAATCTCGTAATGTGGAATACAAGAAAGCTATTGGTTAGGACAGGCCTAATCCTAGCAGTAAGCTGTTTCAGCAGCCCAGCCTTAACGGCTACCCCCTCAAGCAACCTTAATCAGCAACAAAAATTGTTCTTAAAAGCCGAAGCGGTGCTTAAAAAAAATGACCTTAATAGCTATCGGCAACTAGAATCACAACTGGCGCACTACCCGCTAAAATCTTATTTGGAGTTTGACTACCTTTCCAAGAATTTATCGCCCGCCAATCAAAGAGCTATTGATCAATTTTTGAACCTACATCCCGATTCGCCGTTGAGCCCGCGATTAAAAGCTCGTTATATCAATGCGTTAGCTAACAACAAACATTATGAGTTGTTCAGTCAATATTATCGGGATCTGTTCCCAAGCAGTAAAAATGCGAAGTTAAAGTGTTTGTATCTGCGCCATCAATTGCAAACAGGCGCTGATCGACAAGAAATTTTTGCTGAGACGCGAAAGTTGTGGAACGTTGCTAAATCGCAAAATAGCGCTTGCGATCCCTTATTCAAAGTATGGCAACAAGCAGGTAACCCAAGCCAGCAGCTGGCCTTTGAGCGTTTCAATAAAGCCGCTCGCGAGGGTTCCGTTTCGATCATTCAGTACCTTAAAGGGAAAATTCCGCGCAAAAATCAGTATCTAGCTGACTTATGGACAAAAGTGCGTAAAAACCCAGGCGTGGTCGCTAAGCACAATTTCTTTCCACAGAAAAACCGTGAACAAGAAGCTGCCATCGCAGTTTTTGCGATAAAAAAATTGGCCTGGGGAAATCGCGACTCTGCTTATAAAGTCTGGCGCAAATTAAACCGCCATATGGTCTTTCCATCGGCACTAAAAGCAGAAGCCGAGCGAACCTTATTTCTAGCCTTAGCTACCGAAAACAACGCTAAAGCCTTGCCTTGGGCTAAGCGGCATATTAATCATTATCTTGATGATGAACTGCTAAGCCATTGGAAACTTGCAACTTTTTTACGAGCCGAAGACTGGGACTTGGTCAAAGAGCAACACGATTTATTGCCCGAAGAACTGCAAAATAGCAATCAATGGCGCTACTGGTATGCCGAAGCGCTTAAGCGCACCGGCGACTCGGTTACTGCCGACACTATCCTTAAACAACTAGCCGCCGAGCGTGATTACTATGGCTATAAAGCCGCGGCCAAACTCAAATTACCGTTACAACTTAATCATAAGGCCTCGGTAATCCCCGCCGAAACCATGAGTCATGTTAAAGGCATGTCGAACATTGAGCGCGCTAAAGAGTTGATTGCCTTGGGACGTTTTCGCGATGCCAACCGCGAATGGCGTAGTTTGATCAAACGCCTAAGCTCACCAGTCGAAATCCAAGCTGCGGCGAAGATTGCCCATGATTGGGGCTGGTATAATCAAGGGATCTTGACCATCGCCAAGGCCAAAGTGTGGGACGATACGGATATTCGCTTCCCTACGGCGTTTAAAGAAGATTACATTGTGATGGCGAAAAAAGTGGATTTAGAGCCCGAATGGCTAATGGGCGTGACGCGCCAAGAAAGTGCCTATGGGCCTTATGCCGTTTCTGGCGCAGGTGCTTATGGCCTAATGCAAGTATTGCCTTCCACGGCAAAAATCTATTCGAAAAAATTAGGCGTAAAATATTCAGGGCGACAGGATTTATTCAATCCTGATACCAATATCGAAATGGGTAGCCATTACTTGAAATTACGCTACCAAGAACTGGATCAAAACCCGATTTATGCCTCTGCCGCCTATAACGCGGGCAAACATCGGATCGAAAAGTGGAAAGCGTTTGGCCGCTTCCCGACCGAAATTTGGATTGAGTCAATCCCTTACACCGAAACTCGAGACTACATTAAAAAAGTGATGACCTATCGCGCCATTTACGCACTAAAATTGAATAAAAAAGATACGGTGTTTGATTATATCTTAAGGACCGAAACCGGGGGATAAGCCCAAGCAAGCCAAATTAAGCTCTATTTATGAGGTATATTTTAGACTAGATTTACTCGTTATCTAGCCGAGTTAAATAGCACTAAGCTAAAGCGTATTTTTGTTGCCAGTATTTTTAATACCGCAAAAGTATGTAACCACACAGCAGCGCTATTTAAGCGCTAGCTTAAAAATACTTCTCTAAACTAATCCCAATATAGTCATCGTTTCTAATTTGAAAAAACACTGATTCGAAGGGTTTATTTTCGTCAAAGCCGGTTAAATAACGGGCTTCTAAAATAATTTTCCAGCTATCGCCGATTCGGCGATTAGCTTCGAGATTTATAAATTTTTGCCCATCTTCAGTATGCAGGTAACTCAATAAGGCTTCTGTTGACTGCTCATCATTCATGGCCAAACGAAAACCAGTGACGATAGCATCTTGGGCTTTAAATCGAGCCCCTAAAAAATCGCGACTATCGGTTTGGTATTCTAAAATCATACCTAAGTCCATGCCGGATCCTTGCATATCGTAGAAGGTATATTCAAAACCCGCCACTGCAGCCCAATGCCTATCTTCATCAAAACCGGAGCGAGAAATGGCTTCCAATTTCCAAAGCCAAGCATCGATCGTTGCTTGCAGATCAAGGCTGGTTTGATCAATGGTCACATACAAAGGTATCAGCGTTGGATTGGCCGGATTTGATGTGTTGACAACAAACAAAGGTTCACGACTCGTTCCCGAAAAGTGCGCTAAGCCCAATTCCCAATCACCCAAACTTCTTGACCAACGAATGGCGGCATCAAGGTTATGCTCTTCGTCATCGCTAGCATAAATTGGATTGTCGGTGTCAATATCCAACGGCGAGCGCAAACGGCCATCGGGACCAGCAAACGTTCGCTCACGAAAGTAAGGCAGGACAAAAAACTCTAACAAGCCCCAATCCTGCTCAGTAGATAAGTGCAACATAGGTTGCCCTAACTTATCCTCACCATCAACATTTTCCACAAAGTCCGTTTGGTTGATCACGTCCACCAGATGTTGCGATTCGGCAACGCCCCAATACACCTTACCAATCCCTGCTTTAACTTCCCAAACATCACCAACATAGGTAAACATCAATTCTCGGATATCGCCGTGAGTGCGCTCTGAGTCTTCACTATCCCATCGGAAAAAAGGCTTAAAAGTCACCGACCAATCTGCATTTTCCCATTCGTGATAATATTCTGGCTCAAAAGCGAGCGAGAAAAATTCATCCGCTTGTCCAAAATCAGCTTCTTGCGTAAAAAAACGGCCTTCCGCTTGAATTTGCCCTGACCACTCAGAAGCATCAACGGCAGTTATGCCCAGACAAAAGCCCAGACTAACAAGTAAAGATTTGATCGGAGAAATAGCAAAAGAGTTGTGTTGCATCACAACATACCAACTGGTTTGTAGTGACGACATTCTATGAAAATCGTGTGCCAAAAGCCAGTCTTAATAATTGAGCAGTAGTAATCAAAACCGCCAAAATGATTGTGCATTTTTTAACCAGTATGGTACATTTGAAGTGTAGAAGGAATTAGACATGAATAAGCCTGTGATAGCCCAAAGAGGGCACTGGTATAAACGCCGGGATCTTAATGCTTTATTTGAAGTTGTCGCCATTGACGATGACGACGATACCATTGAAATTCAGTATTTTAATGGCGAAATAGAAGAGCTGGATCAAACCAGCTGGCAGCAATTAAGCATTGCAAATGCGGCACCACCAGAAGACTGGTCAGGCGCGCTAGAAGTAGAAAAATATGCGATTAATGATCGGGTAACCGACGCCCCAACGAGCCTTGACGAAGCCTTAAACATTCTTGATGGCTCAGACTAACCAACTGTAATAACTCGATTAAAAGTTTTATTTCAAAAGGCGCAGCCATTTGCGTCTAGTCATAATTTGAGTAACAATCCACTCTCACTATTGATATCAATATCCGTAATGGTATGGACTGGAAACAAGCGCTTAAAGGTTTAAAGCAACAAGACTATTATCAAGCCGTTATGCACTTTGTAAAGGCTGAACGCGTTGCTGGCAAAGTCATTTATCCCCCGCAGCGGCAAGTGTTCCGAGCCTTAAGTGCGACCCCTTTTGATAAAGTTAAAGTGGTGATTTTAGGACAAGATCCCTACCACGGCTCGAACCAAGCCAACGGACTTTGCTTTTCGGTTAATAGTGGTGTGCGACTGCCCCCTTCTTTGAAAAATATTTATAAAGAACTCGCCTCGGATCTAGAGATTGCCACACCACAAGATGGTGACTTAACCTCTTGGGCTGAGCAAGGCGTTTTGTTGCTCAATGCGGTATTAACCGTAGAAGATAGCCAAGCAGGCTCACACGCCAACCGAGGCTGGGAGCAAGTCACGGATACCATTATCCGTTCCCTCAATCAGGCGGATAAAACCATCATTTTTTTGCTGTGGGGAGCTTATGCGCAAAAGAAAGCTCAACTGATCGACACAAAGCATCTCGTCTTACAAGCACCCCATCCATCCCCTCTTTCGGCTCATCGAGGCTTTTTCGGTTGCCGGCATTTTTCAAAAGCAAATCAATTACTTGTGGAACATGGCCGGAAACCGATAGAATGGACACTCGAATAAAGTGCTAATAACAATAACTGTATTAAACACTAAAGAGAAACCCACTAATGAAAAAAATGCCAAGCATTAAACATCAACTATTGTTGAGCTATGGCTGCCTTTGTTTGTTGTTAGTGGTTTTATTTAACTACTTTAATCTTAAAAACAACAAAGCAATTTTTCTGACCCAACAAGCGCAGCAAGCAGAAACCATTCTTGAAGTCTTAGCTTTGCGTATTGAATTGCCTTTAATCGTTGCCGACAAGAATGCCGTGCTGAATGCGCTGGAAGATTTAGCTTCAATAAAAGATATCAGCCAAGTTAAAGTTTTGGATATTAATGGCGATAAATTTTTGGAGAAAGAGTTTACGGTTATTTCAAAAGAACAGCACACGATGCAAGGCAAGCTCTATCGCAAAATAGTTCACCAATCGCCAGGCAGCTATGATAGCTTTCCTTTCGATAGCCAAACCAACAACGGCGCTAAAGCTATTGGCATGATTGAAATGAGAATGCTTCCTTATTACTTAACCGAATCAGCCAAGGGTCACTATAATTTTGTTACTAACCTTATTTTAATCGGTATTTTAGCGGCATTCGGGATCCTCTTGCTGTATCAAAATCGAAACGCTGCTAACAACATAACCAACATTAGCAGGATGCTAAAAAATAGCGTGTTGCAAAAATCAAAAAAGCCTAAAACCTCTGAATTGTTCGAGTTGAGTGATTTGGTACAAAATTTCGCTCGTCAAAGCAATCATAAAGATAACTACCTAGAAAACTTAAAACAAGAAGTAAAATATGCCAGAGAAGATGGCTACTTGGAGTTACACCGCTTTATTCACTATTTACAACACCAAAAAGACAACGAAAATCTCAACAATCTTGAGGTTTTCTTTAGCTCAGTTTTAGCCAAAGGCGCTAGCGCCAAATCTCTGGTTAATATTGCCCGCCTGCTAAAAAAATCGATTGCGGAACACTCTCACTTAGCCGATGAATTCAATACTTTGATTATCGAGTATTATTTAGAAAATGCTATCGAGTCGGATGTTCTTATAGACAAAAAGCTACTGTCTAACTTTTTAGACTTATTCTTAAAACAAGTCATTTTGATCTGTAAAAACTCCGAACTTAAAATCAGCGTTGATATAACTCCGGTGCAAGGCAAGCTGCAAATTTTACGGCTATCCGTTGAATCAGACTCGCCAAGTTTTTTGCAGGCGCTTGAAGCCCAGAGCTTGTTTGATTTTAACGACAGTTCAGAGATTTCTATCACTTCAAACAATACTAACTTAATTGCCAGTAAACATTTGCTGCATAAAGCTGGTGGCGATTACTTTATTACCCAACACGAAATTCGATTAGAATTTCCAGTCAACGTCAAAAAAAGCTCGATTTTATACAGTAACTTACCTTTGGTGAACCCACTGCAAATTCAATACGAAATATTAGTTTATGACTCAGATCCTATTGACCGCATGGTTTTAATGGGCTACTTGGAAAAGTTTGGCCAAGCAGTAGATAAGGCCACCACCAAGCAAGTAGTATTGCAAAAAATTCGGCGCCAAAATTTTCATATTATTTGTGTCAACTCAGAGTTCTTTTCCGATCAGGATCCTTACTTTTTGAAAAACTTTAACAGCGAATATCAAAATATGGACAAAAAACCTTTGGTTATTGTGGTTTCCGGCGACACGAATGTACAAAAAAACTCACACTTCGCCTCACTCAACGCCCTATATCTACCCAAGCCAATCCCGTTGAACGAATTAGCTCAGATGCTCAAATCCATTGACTCAAATTAAACGAGCAAGGGTCTTTTTAAAATTAGTAATAATGGCTTGTTCGGCATGATGCTCACCGTCTGCAACCACTTTCTGCCCTTTACACCAAACACTGGCGATAGACTGGTTCGACTGCTGGTTAAAAATAAAACTATCAATAAGCTCATGATTGCTTTTCATCAGTAGCGGCAAGCTGTTATTGTTCAACTCTATAAAATCCGCTTTGTTACCAACAGTCAATTCACCTGTTTGATTGTTCAAGCTTTGTGCGCCGCCCTGCGCCGCTCGACTCCATAAATAATGCCCATTGGAACTAAAATCTCCGCCGGTTAAAACCGTTCTTGAGTGACTCAGCAAACGATTTTGGTATTCGAGCCAACGTAATTCTTCAGTAGCAGACACCGAAATATGACTGTCACTACCAATCCCCCAACGACCCTGATGAGCTTTATAGTCCTGCATCGCAAAAAATCCATCGCCTAAGTTAGCTTCGGTAGTGGTACAAATTGAAACCACTGCATTGGAATCGGCAACCGCTTTCACTTCAGCATAAGTCATATGAGTAGCGTGCACCAAACACCAACGATGATTTAATTCAAAATTATCAAGCAGCCATTCAATAGGCCTTGCTCCATAATGCGCTTGGCAATCCTCTACCTCTTTAAGTTGCTCCGCGATATGGATATGAATAGGCGCATTTGCATCAAGTTCGTTTAGTTGGTTAATGGCATAATGAATGTCCGCCTCGCTAACTGCACGTAAAGAATGCGGCGCTATACCAAAGTTTTGCTTATATTTATCGGCTAACCGCGCTACTAGGTTTAGTAACTTGGCATAATCTTCTTTACTATGAATAAACCGCTTTTGACCATCATTTGGCGCCTGCTGACCAAAGCCACTGTAGCGATAAAATACTGGCAATAAAGTAACGTTGATACCGGTGTTTTGCGCCGCCGCAAAAATGCGTTGCGACATTTCGGCGGGATTGGCGAATTGACTACCCGAAATATCATGGTGCAAATAATGAAACTCACCAACCGAAGTATAGCCGGCTTTTAACATCTGCATATAAAGCGCGCTAGCTATCGCTTCAAGATCGTCTGGCGAAATTTTTCCTACAAAATCGTACATGATTTTGCGCCATGACCAAAAACTATCTTTGCCCTTGCCACTTTGCTCAGCAAGCCCCGCCATCGCCCATTGAAAAGCGTGCGAATGATTATTGACCATTGCTGGAATGATGGAGCCTGATACTCGCTCACCCTCAAAATCACTAGTCAAAACCTGATTCTTGCTAAGCTTAGCGATGATTCCAAACTCATCAATTTCGATTAAAACGTTTTCAGCCCAGCCATCAGCGAGTAGAATATGTTTTACAAAAATTTTTTTAGCCATGCCTTTGGTTGCGATTAAGCATCAGTCAGTAATCACGAGATAATAATATGAGCCAGCTCGAAACGAAACCTTTTGATCAATTAATTCACAATGCCAATATCGCCACTATGGCTGGTGATAGTGATTACGGCATTATCGAAAATGCTGCGATTGGCATTAATGATGGCAAAATCAGCTATCTCGGCAGCGCTCAAAACAACTTCAAGGCTCAACAGATCCTAGATGCCGAAGGCCAGTGGCTATTACCCGGACTTATCGATTGCCATACCCACCTGATCTATGGCGGTAATCGTGCTAATGAATTCGAAATGCGCTTAAATGGCGCTGACTATGAGGAAATCGCCAAAGCTGGTGGCGGCATTGTTTCCAGCGTTAAAGCGACCCGCGCTGCTAGTGAGCAAGAGCTTTTTGAATCAGCGGCCATGCGTTTAGAAGCACTAATAGCAGAAGGTGTCACAAGCATAGAGATTAAATCTGGTTATGGCCTAGATTTAGAAACTGAACTGAAGATGCTGCGAGTAGCTAAAAAGCTAGGCGGGCATTATCCAATAAGAGTGGTTCCAACACTTTTAGGTGCGCATGCGCTACCACCAGAATACAAAGACAACAGTGATGGCTATATCGACTTAGTTTGTAATGACATGATCCCTGCGGTTGCCCAAGAAAAATTAGCCGATTGTGTGGATGTTTTTTGTGAGAATATTGGCTTTAACTATGCGCAGACGGAAAAAGTCTTTCAAACAGCTAAAGCGCATGGCTTGAAGGTTAAACTCCACGCCGAGCAGCTGTCCGATCAAAACGGCGCAGCATTAGTTGCCCAATATAATGGCTTATCTGCTGATCATTTAGAGTATTTGTCGCAAGATTCCATTGCGCAAATGGCCAAAGCAGGCACCATCGCCACTTTATTACCTGGCGCTTTTTATTTCTTACGCGAAACCAAATTACCGCCGATACAAGCGCTTAGAGATGCTGGAGTTCCCATTGCTATCGCTACCGATCATAACCCAGGAACCTCGCCCTGCTTATCCATTTTGCTGATGATGAATATGGCTTGCACACTATTTAAAATGACCCCACTAGAAGCGCTGCAAGCTACTACAATTAATGCGGCCAAGGCGCTAGGCTTAGCAAACGAGATCGGCTCGATTGAAGTGGGCAAAAAAGCCGAATTAACCCTATGGGATATTGAACATCCCAACCAACTCAGCTACCAATTTGGCAGTAATCCGTTAACTAAGATTATTCGATAAGCATTAACTAGTTAATAAAAAAGGCGCATAAAGCCAACAAGTCCACCAATTCTGGACTTCCAAGTCTGATAGAAATAAAAAAGTTCTTAGTTTTAAGGGCTTTTTACTTTTATAACTCGCATTACTTTAAATACATATTTACTTATTTATTACGTCATTCCCGCGAAAGCGGGAATCTATTCTAATACTTGTATGATAGTTTAAGATGGATTCCCGCTTTCGCGGGAATGACACAAAAGTCCAGTTTGGGTTAATGTCTTGCTTATTTAGGGGCTTTTTTTGGTTAAGACTGTAACACTAGAGCTTACTCAACAATAATTTTGCCTTTCATAATGCCCCAGTGCCCAGGAAAACTACAAATAAAGTCGTAAGTACCTTTTTCCAGCGTGAAACTAATAGTATCAGACTCACCGCCACCAACCACTTTGGTGTGTGCTAACACCGCTTCACTGTTAGCAGGAATATAGTCGCTGTCTTTGGCCTGCATTGCAGCTTGTCCAAATGCCGCAGCGTCAGTGCCAACAGCTAATACCACAAAGTTATGTCCCATCACCTCTTTGCCAAGGTTGCCCGTATGATTTAAAGTTAACTTAACTTCCTCACCCGCCTTAACCTTAATCTCGCTAACATCAAACTGCATCTGATCATTCGCATTGACCGTAACCTCTTGCCCGAAACTCGAAAAAGCAGCCAATAGTAACGTAACGAATAGTAAAAACTTGTTCATAATACTTCACCTTTAAGGTTACAAAAGAATTAACTCACTCCTAAAATACTACGCCTTTAAAATTTTATTACTATTAAAAGCGTCCGATTTTGTAGGATAGCTTTACATCCATTTTAACCACCAAATTAGCTTTTATAGTTATAAAAACAAGCGGTTAGCACGCAGATAATTGACCAATCAGCTGCTTTAATTTGGGCTGCACTTGTGCTGCTAGTTTAGGCTCAAACAAATTACGCTGCTCATCCATATAAGTCGCTTGCGATAGCTCCAATTGAATGGTGTAAACTGAGTCTTGCGGCTTGGCATAATGACGGGTAATAAAACCACCTTTAAAGCGCCCATTGAGCACTTTAGAATACTCACCAGTTGCAAAGGTTTCTAGCAACTCCACTAAAGGCGCATTAACCGTCGCGCCATCGTTAGTTCCAAAATTAAAATCCGGCAATTGACCTTCAAAAAATCGCGGTACTCTCGATGCAATCGAATGGGCTTCGAACACCAACGCATAACCAAACTTAGCTTTAGCTTTGCTAATGAGTTGCTTCAGTTGTTGATGGTAAGGCTGCCAATAGGCTTCAATTCTACGCTTAATTTCTGCTTGATCCGGTTGAGCACCGTCAGGGTATAAAGGCTCAAGATCAAAAGTTGAAGTTGGACAAAGTTCCGTATTGTTAGCATTCTTATAAAGCTCTTCACCGCTGCTATTGCGATTTAAATCAATTAGATAGCGCGAATAATTAGCGCTAATTCTAGTGATTTTTAATTCATCTAAAAAATGATACAACCGAGATAAATACCAATCCGTATCAGCGCTATCCAAAGCGCTAGGTAACATGGTCTGTAAAACCGAATGCGGAATAAATTGGCCATTATGCGGGATCGAAACGATCAGCGGGGACTCAAACTCTTCGAGTTCAAAAACCGCAGGATCATTTTCACCAAGCTTCAAACTGGCTCTATCCAGAGCCATAATATCGGGCTCAACAAACCCCAGCCGTGCTTCTTCGGAGCAAATAACCGCTTCGGAATAATAAAATCCGACAATTTTTTTGGCATCTTCAATAATCATCGGGCAGTGCTTTTCAACCATCGTCCAGTCGTTTGAACCTAAATACCAGCGCAGCTGCAGCAAATAGTCCAAAAAGAAATCGGTTAGCGTTCGATGATACTTATCTTCTGCCCCTAGTTTTTTGACCAAAGCCTGCACATTGCCATGAAATTTCTGTTTTGCCAGCACAAAAGGTTCATGGCAAATATAGTGCCAAGCAATTTTTAGATGCTCCAAGTGGAAAAAATCACCACCTTTAAAGTCCTGTTTTTCAAATTTTTCAACAAGTTGCGTAATCTGCATCGACCATAAGCCTCACTAATTCGATTTTGCTTGATTTTTAGTGTTATTTTTGGTTGTATATACAACCTAGTTTACATCAATTCACCAGCATTACCAATCGATTCGTACTGGGATTGCAGCACTGAGGATTTTAAGCTAAATGGGCCAAGAAGAACCTCGTTATCAAGTCGTTAAAGATTTTATTCGTAAAGGTATTGCGGGCAAACAATGGAAAGAGCATAAGCGAGTACCCTCAGAAAACGAATTGGTTGATATGTGCAAAGTTAGTCGCATGACCGCCCGTCGGGCTTTAGATGAATTGACCGAAGAAGGTGTCTTATATCGAGTCCAAGGCCGCGGAACCTTTGTTGCGCCGAAAAAACTGCATTCACCATTATTGGAAATTCGCAATATCGCTGAAGAAATTCAAAACCGTGGTGCAGAATATTCGAATGAGCTGCTGCTGCTACAAAAAGAGGTCTGCCCTCCTCACCTGCTCAATCGCTTTGCTTTAGAAGAAGGTCAGCAAGTATTTCACTCGATCATGGTGCATAAAGAAAATGCTAAACCGATCCAAATCGAACAGCGCTACGTTAACCCAAACGCTGCGCCTGAGTACTTAAATCAAGATTATAAAAGCATTACTCCGAATGTGTATTTATCAAAAGTCGCGCCGCTCACGGAAGCAGAACATGAAATCCAAGCAAAAGAAGCCGATCCTTTTATGAAAGTGACTTTGAAGCTACAAGAGTTAGAGCCAGTGCTTTGTATCGACAGAATTACTTGGTCAGAAAATATTTTAGTCAGTTTCTGCCAACTGTATCATCCGGCCAGTCGCTTTAGTCTAACCGGCCGCTTTAAAACCCAACACCAATTAACTGAATTATAGAAATTCGGTTTAAAAAAGATAACTAGAGGAAAATCCATGTCGTCTTATTCTAATGATCCAAGGTTCGATGCCAGCCGCGTGATCCATGCGCCAACTGGTAGCCAATTAAATGCCAAATCTTGGCTGACCGAAGCGCCGTTACGAATGCTAATGAACAATCTTGATCCTGAGGTTGCCGAACATCCGCAAGGATTGGTGGTATATGGTGGTATTGGTCGCGCTGCGCGCAATTGGGAATCTTATGACAAGATTGTGGAAAGCTTAAAGCAATTAAACGATGACGAAACCTTATTGGTACAATCGGGCAAACCGGTTGGCGTTTTTAAAACTCATGCCGATGCGCCGCGGGTTTTGATCGCTAATTCCAATCTAGTTCCACATTGGGCTAATTGGGAACACTTTAATGAGCTCGATAAAAAAGGCTTGATGATGTATGGCCAAATGACCGCGGGCTCTTGGATTTATATCGGCTCACAAGGCATTGTGCAAGGCACTTACGAAACCTTTGTCGAAGCTGGTCGTCAACATTTCAATGGCGACACTAAAGGCAAATGGATCCTAACTGGTGGCCTTGGTGGTATGGGTGGCGCACAACCTTTGGCCGCAACTATGGCGGGTTACTGCATGATTGCGGTGGAGTGTGACGAAACCCGTATCGACTTTAGAATGCGTACCCGTTATGTGGATAAAAAAGCTACATCGATTGATGAAGCCATGGCCATGCTTAATGAAGCCTTAGAAAAGGGCGAAGCGATTTCCATTGGTCTATTGGGTAACGCAGCGGAAATTTTCCCAGAACTGCATAAACGCGGTATCAAACCGGATCTGGTTACCGATCAAACCTCGGCGCACGATCCCGTTAATGGTTACTTGCCCGTCGGCTGGACGATGGATGAGTGGCGCGACAAAGCCAAGTCAAACCCAGAGCTAGTCACCCAAGAGTCGAAAAAGTCCATGGCGCTACAGGTGCAAGCAATGCTGGATTTTTGGCACGATGGCATTCCAACAGTGGATTACGGCAATAACATTCGTCAGATGGCGCTTGAGGAAGGCGTGGAAAACGCTTTTGATTTCCCAGGCTTTGTACCAGCCTACATTCGCCCACTATTTTGTCGTGGTATTGGTCCCTTCCGTTGGGCGGCCTTGTCAGGCGATCCAGAAGATATTTATAAAACCGATCAAAAGGTCAAAGAAATTATCGCTGACGATCCACACCTGCACAATTGGCTCGATATGGCAAAAGAGCGCATCAGTTTCCAAGGCTTGCCGGCACGTATTTGTTGGGTGGGTTTGGGCCTGCGGCATAAACTGGGTTTAGCTTTTAATGAAATGGTGCGTAATGGCGAGTTAACAGCACCTGTCGTGATTGGTCGCGATCATTTAGATTCTGGCTCAGTGTCCAGCCCTAACCGCGAAACCGAAAGCATGATGGACGGCTCTGATGCAGTTTCCGATTGGCCGCTACTAAACGCCATGCTAAACGTGGCCGGCGGTGCTACTTGGGTTTCTTTGCACCATGGCGGCGGCGTTGGTATGGGCTTTTCGCAACACTCTGGTGTAGTGATTTGCTGTGACGGCTCCGAAGCGGCCGATAAGCGTATTGAACGGGTATTATTTAACGATCCTGCAACTGGTGTGATGCGTCACGCCGATGCTGGTTACGAAATTGCAAAAGAGTGTGCCAAAGAACAAGGCCTGCACTTACCGATGTTAAACGACTAATGGAGATTAAAACTATGAATCATTTTACTTTAACTCCAGGCGAATTATCCCTTGCCGATTGCCGCGCGATTTATCAAGCGCCAGTCAGCATTGAACTAAACGCTGACTTTTATCCAGTTATCGATCGCGCCGCAAAAACCGTTGCGGACGTGATCGACAATAACCAAACCGTTTATGGTATCAATACCGGCTTTGGTTTACTGGCCTCGACTCGAATTCCCAAAGAAAAATTGGAGCTGCTGCAAAAATCCTTAGTGCTGTCGCACGCTGCCGGTGTTGGCGACTTGTTGGATGATAATATTGTGCGCCTATTAATGGTGCTTAAGCTTTCCAGCCTTTCGCAAGGCCATTCGGGTGTTAAGCGCGAAACTGTCGATGCGCTGATTAGCCTCGTTAACCGTCAAGTGTATCCTTGTATTCCCGAAAAAGGTTCGGTGGGCGCTTCTGGTGATTTAGCACCATTGGCCCATATGAGCTGTACTTTAATTGGTGTCGGCGAAGTTCGCCATCAAGGCAAAATCATGTCCGCAGTTGAAGGTTTAAAAATTGCCGGTCTTGAACCACTAACCCTAGCCGCCAAAGAAGGGTTAGCCTTACTGAACGGAACTCAATGCTCCACGGCTTTAGCTTTGGCGGGTTTATTTGGCGCTGAAAATAATTTTGCCGCAGCGATTGTCGCGGGCGCCCTATCGATCGATGCAATTTTAGGATCGACTGCGCCTTTTGATGCGCGGATCCATCAAGTGCGTGGTCACAAAGGACAACAACAAGTGGCGCTAAATTTATTAAACCTAGTAAAAGATTCAGAGATTAATTCATCTCACGCCGAATGCGATAAGGTGCAAGATCCTTATTCTTTACGCTGCCAGCCACAAGTTATGGGAGCAGCACTTGACCATATGCGCTTCGCCGCTTCAGTGCTATTAACCGAAGCCAATGCCGTCTCCGATAACCCGCTGGTTTTTCCTGCTCCTGATCCAAAAGAGATAGGCGATATTATTTCCGGCGGTAACTTTCACGCCGAGCCCGTTGCCATCTCTTCTGATTTGTTGGCGATTGTGATTTCGGAAGTGGGCGCTATAGTCGAGCGCCGAATTGCTTTAATGTTGGACAAACATTTAAGCGGCTTGCCGGCTTTCTTGGTGCAAGATTCTGGCGTTAATTCTGGCTTTATGATTGCCCAAGTAACCGCTGCAGCTTTAGCTTCTGAAAATAAGACTTTAGCGCACCCTGCTTCTGTTGATAGTTTGCCAACATCGGCAAACCAAGAAGATCACGTATCCATGGCAACCTTTGCCGCGCGTCGTTTAAAAGATATGAACTTCAACACTGCCGGCGTGATTGCAGTAGAGCTACTTGCCGCAGCCCAAGGGATTGATTTTAGAGCGCCGCATAAAACCTCAAAAGCCTTGCAAACAGCCTACGATGCCATTCGCGAGCAAGTGCCCTACTACGAAAAGGATCGCCATTTTGGTCCCGATATTCAAGCTGTGCAAAAGCTGATTCAATCCGGCGTCTTTAATCAGCTAGCTAAGGAAGTCGAGCTTCCAAGCTTAGTCTAACTCAATGGATGCGCAAGCTTGGTTCGAGCTAGGTAGTTACCATACGGTTAATGGGCATCGGCTATTTGTCATTGATACCGATCCCAGTAATGGATCCGGCTTACCCAACTTGTGCATTTTGCATGGCTTTCCCACCTCGTCTTACGATTACTGGAAAGCTCTGCCTTTTCTAAGGCAGCATTTTCGGGTCATTATTCATGATCATTTGGGTTTCGGCTTTTCCGATAAACCCAAAAATTATAGCTACTCTTTATTTGAGCAAACGGATATTGCACAACAACTCTGGCAACAACTCAATATAAGCGAATCTTTCGTGCTCGCTCACGATTATGGAACCAGTGTTTTAACCGAGATCCTAGCCAGAGACAATGCTGGCAAGTTTCCCATTAGTATCAAAAAGATAGCTCTTTGCAATGGCTCGATGCACATTGAATTAGCCCAGCTATTACTGATGCAAAAATTATTACGAAGCCCAGTTGGACCTTTAATTGCGCGCCTTTCTTCGAAATTTACTCTGCAAAAAAACTTACGAAAAATTTTTGTTGAGCCAAGCCAGTTAAGCGTTCAGGAAATTGATGCGATTTGGCAGATGATGACCTTTAACCAAGGTAAAAAAGTCTTGGCAAAAATCAGTCGCTACACTTTCGAGCGGCAACAATTTTGGGATCGCTGGATCGGTGCCTTGCAGCAAACACCATTGCCCATGGCAATTATCTGGCCAGATAAAGATCCGATTGCAGTTTCGCAAATGGCCATAACCATTAACCAGGAAACCCAAAACTCGCAACTGACTTGGCTCAAAAATATAGGTCATTTCCCCATGCTTGAAGCGCCTCAATTATGGGCAGACACTGTGATCAAAGTATTAGCTGATTAATCTGTTTCCGCGAAATTCCATACCTCAATTTTGCTCAATTAACCCTTTTCAGTTAGTCTGACGTTTAGTAGGGACAAGATTAATCACAAGGTATTCGTAGAATGAAAAAACAAATCCTCTCCTTAGCCGTTGCTAGCGCATTAGGTTCAACCATTTTCTCGACAGGAGTTGCCATGGCCAAAGAACAAGAAGCCATCACCATTTATTCCAGCGCCCAACCAGGCTCTATTTCACCGGACATTTATCGGCCCGTGCCTGGTCAACATCGCGGGCGCTACAATGTACCCGGTTACGCCATGATTAAATCCACTCGCCAATACAATATCGCGCGTGGTGTCAATCAGCTCGAAGTATCTGACGTTGCGGCCTTGCTCGATCCAACTACCGTTCAATTTCGCTCGCAAGACGATAAAGATGCGCGAGTGTTAGAGCAGAACTATCAGTTTGATTTGGTCAGTCAGCAAAAATTATTGCAGCGCTATTTAGGACAAGTGATTACCGTCGAACAATTAATTGGTGATCAAATACATAAAAAAACTGGCGAGTTGATCAGCGCCGATGGAGGCTTGGTGATCAAAGACTCTAGCGGTGGCATTCACAGCATTAATAATTATCACAACATCAGCTTCCCGCAACTACCCGGCGGCCTCAGAACCAAACCGACCTTAGTCTGGTCCTTGTTTTCTGACAGTCCCGGCAAGCAGGATATTGAGTTAAGCTATCAAACCGCAGGCATGACTTGGTGGTCAGATTACAACGTTATTTTTAGCGAAAAAGGTAAAAACCACTGTAAGCTCGATTTAAGTGGCTGGGTTAGTATCATCAATCAATCGGGAGCGAGTTTTGAACAAGCTAAACTTAAACTGATTGCCGGTGATGTTAATCGTGCGCAAGCCGCACCTTCACCGCACGTAATGCGCAAAGCTATGCGCGCAGAGGCTATGATGGAGGACTCCGCAGGCTTTGAAGAGAAGTCTTTCTTTGAGTATCACCTCTATACACTTGGCCGTCCGGCTGATTTACCCAATAACTCCACCAAGCAATTGGAGCTATTTCCAGCCATAAGTGACATAAATTGTAATAAAGAGCTGGTTTTTGACGCATCAAGCCAGTTTTACGGCTATGGAGGCTTAAATACCAGTCAAGGTTATGGTCGCCATTCGCAGGATGATGTGAATGTGTACTTACGCTTTAAAAACGACAAAGCCAGCGGTATGGGGATCCCCTTGCCAGCAGGACGGATTCGAGTGAACCAGCGTGATTCGGACGGTTCATTAGAATTTATCGGTGAAGATATTATCGATCACACGCCTAAAGATGAGGAAGTATTAATCAAAATGGGCAATGCTTTCGATATAAAAGGCGAGCGTAAACAGACCAATTATTCGGTTGATACCAATAACAAGAAAATGTCTGAAACCTTTGAAATCACAATAAAAAATCATAAAGAGAAGGACCAAGAAGTGGTTATCAGAGAAACCTTGTATCGCTGGTCGAACTGGAAAATTGTTAACCATTCCCATAGTTTTACTAAACAAGACTCGCGCCACATTCATTTTAAAGTCAAGGTTCCAGCCAATGGCGAGACTAAGGTGCAATACCAAGTCAAGTATTCGTGGTGATCCGAGCTTGAGTTCTTTCTTATGAGCAAAAAAAAGGGCTAAGTCTAAACTTAGCCCAAATCCCACCATATAGCTGAAGGAAATCGTTTAAGGGAAATGTAAAATCAATGCTTTATTTACTGCAAATACTGTGATAAAACATGAATTAAGTCACAGTTACTTTAATTTCCCTTGAAGTTGAGTACGATATTAATGCAAACTTGCATTAAATTCAATGCAAATTTGCATTAAATTAAAATAATTTATTTATGAGCAGTGTTCTAGATCAGCTAAAAGCATTAATGAAGAGTTTGGGTGAAACCGATTATTCACTCCAAAATAAGACTCATATCAGCCAATCTACCATCTATCGTATTCTAGAAGGCAGAACTTCCGATCCCGGCATGCATAAGATCGATGGTATCGCACGAGCCATGGGGCATCGGTTATCTTTGATCCCGCTTAGCGAAGAAAATCACGGTCAACAAGACCAACAACAAATTGTAGATATCGAAATTCTTTCAAAGACCATTACCATGGTTGAAGGCTTAGCTAAAGCTAAAGGTATCGAGCTTAACTCTAAGCAAAAAGCTGAATTGATATTAAATCAGTACCAAACTTACCAAAAGAAATACTCTAACCACAAAGATAAAAAAGGCTATAATCCTTTAAAAGCCGTTAATAGCAAGTAAAGATCGCAAATCCAAATATGCTTGAGTTCATCAAACGCTACCGGGTGCCGGGCGTTATTTCTATATTAGTGCTAGCACTTTTATCACTAGAGCCCCTTTCAACCCAATGGTTTGCTTATCAACGCCAAGCGGTGGGCGACGGTCAAATCTGGCGTTTTCTTAGCGCAAACCTGGTGCATTTAAGTTTGTGGCATACGCTGATGAACCTAGCCAGCCTTTGGCTAATCAGTCTTATCTTCCGTCCACTCTTATCCGTTATCGACTGGGTATTATGGTTTATATTTTTATACCTTGCTAATACCCTTGGCATGCATTTTTGGTTGCCGGAACTTTACCAATATGTGGGTATGTCTGGAGCATTATATGGGCTTATTGCCGCCTGCTGTGTGGCCGAACTACGACTCGGAGTTAAACTTAGTGGCTTGTTACTACTGCTAGTTGGCTTGAAAATATTTGCGCCGCAAATTCTTGGGATTAAATCCGAATACGACTCTTGGCTCGGCGGTTTTGTGGTCGAAGAATCCCACATCATTGGCTATCTACAAGGCATTATTCTTGGCCTAGTCTGGCCAAAAACCCGCCTTAATCAACCCGGTTTAGGTGAACTCATTGGCGCCAAAAAGGCTGATGATACAGCCAAATCGGATTGATTTGGCTGTTTTTACTAAGCAAATTAAGAATTGGTTCGACTAAATCGCAATTTTGCTACGATTTTTTTGTACCGTTTTTTCACCAATTCCCTTAACCGCTGATAACTCATCGACCGATTTAAAGTCGCCGTACTGCTTACGGTAATCGATTATTGCCTGTGCTTTTTTTAGGCCAACGCCTTTTAAGCTTGTCGCTAACTGCTCAGCACTGGCTTTGTTAATATTGACACGACTGAGTAAATTTTCAGCTGGGGGAATGATTTCTTTATCTTTTGCTAAAGCAGTGTTACTAACAAACGGCATCGACAGTGACAACGCCAGACAAAGAACTGAAATAACCTTTTTCATTATGATCTCCTTGATAAATATCGTTTGTCCTCAAGACGATATTTATATTAGAGAGGTAAGAAAAGGACTACAAGTCGCTTACTAGGCTTTCAGATATATCGCACAAGGCTTTTAGCGGATTTTGTGCTTGCGTAATAGGACGACCTATCACCAGATAATCTGAGCCCGCTGCAATCGCCTTAGCTGGAGTCATGATACGGCTTTGATCGCCAACTTCAGAGCCTACTGGACGAATGCCCGGAGTTACCAACTTAAAATCAACGCCAAATTGCTGTTTTAAGCTTTGTGCTTCCCAAGCCGAACAAACCACCCCATCCAAACCCGACTCTTGGGTTAGTCCTGCTAAATGTTGAACTTGTTCAGCCAAAGATTTGCTATAGCCAAGTTTTTGGTAATTGGCCTCATCCATACTGGTCAACATGGTCACGCCAATCAATAAAGGCTTATCATCGCCATACTCTTGAATAGCTTCTCGCGCCATTTGCATCATTTTAACGCCGCCGGAAGCGTGCACATTGGTCATCCAAACACCAAGCTCAGCGGCTGCTCGGCAAGCTTTCGCTACAGTGTTAGGAATATCGTGAAACTTTAGATCCAAAAAAACTTTAAACCCTTTTTTCACCAATTTTTTCACAAACTTGGGGCCAAACAGTGTAAACATTTCTTTGCCAACCTTTACTGCCGCCAAATTTGGATCCAGCTGATCGACCAAGTTTAGCGCTTGCTTTTTATCAGCAAAATCTAGGGCAACTATGATGTTAGGAGCGGAATCTTTAGGAACGTTAGTCATGTTAAATAGTCTCTTATTCGCCCTCAAGGCCTTGGATCGGTTTGATTGAACTCCACTCCTTACAACTAGGGCATTGCCAGTGAATAATCCGGCCATTAAATCCGCAATTATGGCAAACATAACGCGGTTTACGCTCCACCAGTTTTTCAACAATACCATCAAGCAATTGCAGGCTTGGTTTGGCTGATTCTTGCGCATGCTCAATGTGCAAACTTATCAATTGATGTAGGCCTTTGAGTGAAGGCTTATCTTTTAAATAAACCCCAATCGCTTCAGCGGCAGCACGATCGCCCTTTTCCTGTTGGATCAGTTTCGACAATTCAATCAAAACGGAAACGCCAGCGCCTTTTTGTAAACTCTGTTGTAAAAACTTTTGGTAACCCTTGCTATCTTTGCGAGCAGCGAAGGATTGCTTTATTTTATCCAAAGCCTCGGGCAAAAAAGCAATATCGTTATCCAATAAACTGCTATAAGACTTAATTGCAGCGCGGTAGTTTTCCTTGTCAAAATACAAGTCACCTTGCAGCAAATTGGCCCGTACCGAAGTCGGATTGGCTGCCAAGGCTTTTTTGATGCTAGTCAGAGCGCCTTTGAGATCCTTTTTATTTTGTTTTTCTTCAGCCAGCTCACAATAAAAGTGGGATATGGCTTTGGCTTGCTTTTCGCCCATAATAATTTCGAGCTGTTCAGCAGTTTTGGCCGCCTGTTCCCAGTCGCGAGTCGCTTGATAAACGTGTAAAAGTTGGTGCAGTGAATCTTTTTTGTGTTTCGGCTCGCTAAGCAGCTTTTCAAATAGGCTGGTAGCTCGGTCATACATCCCTACCGCTTGATAATCGACCGCTAGTTCGTATAAAGCTTCGTTATGACTTTCTTTGGATAGTTGTGGGCGGGCAATAATGTTCTGGTGTAAGCGAATGGCTCGATCCACTTCGCCTCGCTTGCGAAACAGGTGGCCCAAGGCAAGGTGGGTATCCACCGTTTCGGTATCTACTTGCAATAGATCGATAAAGGTGTCTACCGCTTTATCGGGCTGTTCATTGAGTAGATAGTTCAGTCCTTTGACATAATTGCTGGAAAGGCTTTTGGACTGAGCTTGCGGTTCGGTTGCTTGTTTCTTTCCCAGTCGATAGCCGGAAAAAACCGCTATTGACAATAACACTAGAAAGCCAATTAAAAACCACTCATTCATTGCTTGCTCTCAATTGCCTTTTCACTTAAAGCTCTTCCTTGACTGGCAAGCTTCGTAAGTTTTTCAACTCCTGTTCGGCTTTGGCAAGTTTCTTACGGCTATTTTTAAGCTGAACGCGAGTTTTCATCAAAGAAATCCCCGACATCAATAAACCGATAATCAGACCCAAGGCCAAACAAATGGTGATCAACAGCACCAATTGGATTGAGGTTTCACCAAAAAGGTAATTCAGCTGAATGGTTTGTTCGTTTTGGTTGGCAAACATAAAGGCCAAGCCAAAAGCGGCTAGTAATAAAACGATGGCGATTAGCAGTCGCACGAAGTAGCTCCTACGGCGGTATTGTTGGTTTCTAGAGTCCGCTTCTCTCGAGCATGGATCTAGAGCTTAATTTTTAAGGTTTTATTGGCTTATCTTTTCCTGCATTAGCCCTTTCGCGCAACTCCTTGCCTGGTTTAAAGTGTGGTACATATTTTCCAGTCAAAGTCACCGATTCACCAGTTTTAGGATTTCGTCCAACTCTTGGCGCTCGGTAATGTAGAGAAAAGCTACCAAAACCACGAATTTCAATGCGATCACCATTTGCCAACGACTCTGACATTTGGTCGATCAGTGACTTCACCACCAACTCCAAATCGCGCACCGATAGTTGCGGATTTTTATCAACCAATTTTTCGATCAACTGTGATTTTGTCATACCTAAGTCCTTCTTTAGAATGTGCGCTTTCTCATGGCTTACTTTTCATGATCTATTTAGCGTTATAAAAGTTGGGCAAACTTACCCTAAGAAAGTTTCACTTAAAAACCATAAAATGCGCTAACTTACTTAATTATATAACATTTTTTCTATTTTGTGGTAATTACCTCACATTTTTTACAAACATTAAAAAACCCGCCAGAAGGCGGGTTTTTCATAAAAAGCATCAAATTTGCGATTATTCGCCCATTTGTTCTTTTAACAAGTCACCTAAAGTTGAAGGTGCAGACTTATCATTGCTGAACTCTTTGATAGCGGCTTGCTCTTCAGCATGGTCCTTAGCTTTGATAGATAAGCTGATGTTACGGCTCTTCTTATCAACGCCAACGAACTTAGCTTCTACCGCATCACCTTCAGCGAAGTGCTTAGTAGCATCATCAACACGCTCAGCGCTGATGTCAGAAGCGCGCAGATAACCTTCGATGTTATCACCTAGGTCAACCAAAACGCCCTTCGCGTCTACTTCTTTAGCAGTACCTTTAACGATAGAACCTTTAGGGTTCGCCGCCAAGAAGTCAGATAATGGATCCGCGTCAACTTGCTTAATACCTAAAGAAATGCGCTCACGCTCAGCGTCAACGGCCAACACTACCGCTTCTACTTCGTCGCCTTTCTTAAAGTCACGAACCGCTTCTTCGCCAACCAAGTTCCAAGAAATGTCTGACAAGTGAACTAGACCGTCGATACCGCCATTAAGACCGATAAAGATACCGAAATCAGTGATCGACTTGATGTTACCAGTTACTTTATCGCCTTTAGAGAAGTTCGCAGCGAACTCATCCCAAGGGTTCGGTACACATTGCTTGATACCTAGCGAAATACGACGACGCTCTTCGTCAATATCCAATACCATTACTTCCACTTCATCACCTAAGTTAACCACTTTAGATGGGTGGATGTTTTTGTTAGTCCAATCCATTTCAGACACGTGAACCAAACCTTCAACGCCGTCTTCGATTTCGACGAAGCAACCATAATCAGTAAGGTTAGTTACGCGACCTTGTAGACGCGCACCTTCAGGGTAACGGTTCATGATGTCAACCCAAGGATCAGAGCCTAATTGCTTAATACCTAGAGAAACACGGTTACGCTCACGGTCGAATTTCAATACTTTAACGTCGATTTCATCGCCAACTTGAACCACTTCGCTTGGGTGCTTAATGCGCTTCCAAGCCATGTCAGTGATGTGCAATAAGCCGTCAACACCACCTAAATCTACGAATGCACCGTAGTCAGTCAAGTTCTTAACGATACCTTTAGCTTCGGCACCTTCTTCAAGGTTAGCTAATAATTCTTCACGCTCAGCTGAGTTCTCAGACTCAATCACAGCGCGACGAGAAACCACAACGTTGTTGCGTTTTTGATCTAACTTGATCACTTTGAAATCAAGTTCTACACCTTCAAGGTGTGTCGTATCACGTACTGGGCGAACGTCAACCAAAGAACCTGGCAAGAATGCGCGGATTGATTGAACTTCAACAGTGAAACCACCTTTAACTTTACCAGTGATAACACCTTTAATGGTTTCTTCTGCTTCGTGTGCAGCTTCCAACACGCCCCATGCTGCGAAACGCTTAGCGCGCTCACGAGATAGGCGAGTTTCACCAAAACCATCTTCAACTGCGTCAAGAGCTACTTGAACTTCGTCGCCAACGTTAACTTCCAACTCACCAGTGTCACTTAGGAACTGGTTACGTGGAATAACGCCTTCCGATTTAAGGCCAGCGTTAACGATCACAACTTCATTATCAATATCGACCACCACACCTGTGATGATGGCGCCTGGACGCATTTCTACGTTAGTTAAACTTTCTTCAAAAAGTTCTGCGAAATTTTCGCTCATTTGTTAGTACCTGATACCTTAATGGGCAAATTAATAACAATCCGTCGCATTAAGACTTGTTTTCAAAATCACCAGATTAAGATCCGCTAATACTGGGTCAGTTAGTTAAGTTTGCTTATCAATCCTTGCAAGCAAACGGAAAAAAAGGTTATGCTCTGACTAAGAATTCTCAATAAAATCAAGAATTTGCTGAACCACCTCATCAATCGTTAAGTTTGAGCTATCAACAACAAAAGCACCCTCTGCTGGCACCAATGGAGCCACAGTTCGAGTGCGATCACGCTCATCTCGTTCGATGATGCTTTTCAAAAGGTGCGAAATTCTAGCATCAACACCCTTTTCGATCAACTGTTTATGCCGCCGTTGCGCCCGTATTTCGGGGCTTGCGGTCAAAAAGACCTTATGCTGAGCGTCGGTAAAAACCACCGTTCCCATGTCACGACCATCGGCTACTAAACCTGGGTTTTGACGAAATTTACGTTGACGAGTCAAAAGCGCCTCACGAACCTCTGGAATAGCCGCCACTTTCGAGGCCATAGCGCTAGTTTCATCTAGGCGCAGTTGTACACCCACATCTTCCCCATTCAATAGTATTTTCTGCTCAGAGCCATCACTAGAAGGCTTGAATATCACGTCTAGGTTCAACGCAGCGTCTTCAATCGCGGGTGTATCGTCCAACGGAATATCATTTTTAATCACTGCTAAAGCAGTTAAGCGGTACAAGGCTCCGCTATCCAGTAAATGATAGCCAAGCTTGGTCGCTAGAATTTGACAAATAGTGCCCTTACCCGATCCACTGGGACCATCGACTGTAATCACAGGAATGTTTTTTACATTGTTTTCACTCACGACTGTTTCCACTACTATTTTGTCATCTCAGTTAAAACTCTAATGAATTTGGCATTTTCTTCTTCTAGGCCAATCGATACGCGCAAATGATTCGGCATTTCATAATTGGCTACTGGACGCACAATAACGCCTTTGTGTAGCATCTGGTTATACAAAGGGCCTGCGTCTTGCTTCATATCTACCGTGATAAAGTTAGTCACCGATGGAATATAGCCATAACCCAAGGTGTCAAAAGCAGCGATTAATTGCTCCATACCTGCTGTGTTTACATCTAAGGCTCTTTGTAGATACTCATGATCATCCAATACCGCTTCAGCTGCCGCCAACGCTAAAGAGTTCATATTAAAGGGCTGGCGTGGACGGTTGATCAATCCTGTGATTTCTTCATTCGCTACGGCATAACCAGCGCGCACACCCGCTAAGCCATAGGCTTTGGAGAAGGTGCGAGTCACAATTAGATTCGGATGCTCTTTGATCCACGGAATGGTTTGTGGATATTCTGCAAATTCCACATATTCATAATAAGCTTCGTCGACCACTACGATGACGTCAGTAGGCACCTTTTCCATAAAGGCTTTTAAGTCCGCAGCATTATTCCAAGTGCCGGTCGGATTGTTAGGGTTAGCAATAAAAATCATGCACGTATTTGGCGTGATTGCTTTGGCCGTGGCTGCTAAGTCGTGCCTCCAGTCTGTGGCTGGGATCTGAACCGCAGTTGCGCCAATCGCTTGCGTGACGATGGGATAAACCACAAAAGCATGCTGCGAGAAAATGACCTCATGTTCAGGCTGAACAAATACTCGCGCGATAAGCTCTAAAACATCGTTCGAGCCGTTACCCAAGGTGATTTGGTTGATATCCACCCCGCAGCGCTCGGCTAGCTTTGCTTTAAGATAATAGCCATTGGCATCAGGATAACGCGCCATATCGGCAAACTCTTTTTCCATCGCTGCTTGGGCTTTGGCGCTTATACCGATAGGGTTTTCATTACTGGCGAGCTTAACGATATTAGTGATCCCCAGCTCCCTTTCTAACTCAGAAATAGGTTTTCCTGGCTGATAAGGGTGTAATTTTTGTACGCCAGCACCGGCTAAAGCAGTAAAATCGCAACTCATGATGTTCTCCGCGTTTCCTAGATCCTGGTTCTACTGGTTCCAGTTTCTAGTGGAATGACTGTAAATTAAAACTCTAGGGGCGCACATTATCCTTGAAATTCATGGATATTTCACCCGTTTAACCACCGTTAATCTCATAATTTGATACAAAACTGGACTAGTAATCCTAAAAGGCTGGTATATAGTGTTTTATCAGGTGAAAAATCAATTGGAAGTGAGTTATGAAATACCTATTAATTTTACTCAGTTTGGCGGCGCTCGTCTTTGGAATCTACTACGCCATTAATAAAAACAAGCACACTGCAACAAAAGTAAACGCGGCCAATAGCCAAAGCACAGCGCCAGAGCCGCAAGCGCAGGAAAGTGCATCGATAACCACACAGTCGGCAACCGAGGCAGCCAAGCTTCCAACGCCACCAGTGGCACGTAAAGAATCTTATAAAATGACCATCCACGACGATACCCGAGTGGATAACTACTATTGGATGCGCGATGACGAACGTAAAGATCCGGAAATTTTGGCACACCTTGAAGCAGAAAATCAGTACAAAGAAAAAATGCTCGCCCATACCGAAGCCTTGCAAGAAAAGTTATACCAAGAAATGGTTTCTCGGATGGAGAAAGATAAATCAAGCGTGCCCTACTTCAAAAATGGTTATTGGTTTTATAGCCGCTATGAAAAAGATAAGGAATATCCTATTTATGCGCGAAAAAAAGGCAGCTTAGAGGCGGCGGAAGAAATTACTATTGATGTTAACGCCCATGCACCTAAAGAAGGTTACTTTAATATTTCAGGTTTAACGTTAAGTAAAAACCAACAAATCTTAGCTTATGGCGAAGACCAAGCAGGTCGCCGTATCTACACCATAAAATTTAAAAACCTTGAAACGGGCGAGATGTATCAAGACGAGTTGACTAATGCCAGCAGCAATATCTTGTGGGCGAATGATGATGAACATTTGTTTTATCTGCAAAAAGATCCGCAAACGCTATTAGCCGATAAAGTCTATCGACATAAACTGGGCACGCCGCAATCTGACGATGTTTTAGTTTATGAAGAAAAAGATAAGTCCTTTTACACCGGTATTGGCAAAACCATGGACGATTCCCTGATCACCATTTGGCACTCCAGCACTGATACTCAAGGGGTGAGCTTTTTGAACGCCAACGATCCTGAAGGTGATTTTGAGCTTTTCTATCCACTGGAAAAAGGCGTGGAATATTCTCTAGCCAAGTCTGGCGATGAGCTTTACATCACCACCAATAAAGATGCGCAGAACTTCCGTTTAATGAAAACCACTTTGGCAAATCGTGATGATTTTACGAAATGGATTGAAGTCGTTCCGCACGATACCGAAACTTTGTTGCAAGGAGTTATTGCTTTTAATGATTTCTTGGCTTTAGCCGAGCGTCACGGCGGTCTGAGCCGTATCCGAATTATGGATAAAACAACGTGGGGATTTACCAAAATACCAGCTAATGACCAAGCTTATGTGATGGGACTTAGCACTAATGTGGATCCGGCTGCGACCAAAGTTCGTTATCGCTATAGCAGCATGACCACCCCCTCTTCTGCCTACGATTATGATGTTAAAACGGGCAAATCTGAACTGAAAAAGCAAGATAAAGTATTAGGCGATTTTGATAGCAACAATTACGCCAGCGAGCGTATCAGTGTTAAAGCGCGCGATGGAAAAATGGTTCCCGTATCCATTGTTTATCGTAAAGATAGCTTCAAGAAAGATGGTACTAACCCACTCTACCAATACGCTTACGGTTCCTACGGCGCCAACATGGATCCTTGGTTCCGCTCTAACATTTTGTCGCTACTGGACCGCGGTTTTGTCTTTGCCATTGCCCATATTCGCGGCTCGCAAACCCTTGGCCGCCATTGGTACGACGATGGCAAAATGTTTAATAAGATTAACACCTTCACCGATTTTATTGACGTGACCGATGGCTTGGTCGAACAAGGTTATGGCGCCAAAGATAAAGTCTTTATCGCAGGAGGTAGCGCAGGCGGACTCTTAATGGGCGCAGTGATTAACTTGGCTCCTGAAAAATATAAAGGCGTGGCAGCGCATGTACCTTTTGTTGATGTGGTTACCACCATGTTGGATGAATCCATTCCACTAACCACCAATGAATTTGACGAATGGGGCAACCCAAAAAATAAAGACTCTTATCAATATATGCTGTCTTATTCGCCTTATGATCAGATCACCAAACAAAACTACCCGAATATGTTAGTGACCACAGGTTTACACGACTCGCAGGTTCAATATTTCGAACCCATGAAGTGGGTGGCAAAACTTCGTGAGTATAAAACTGACGACAATAAGTTGCTATTCCACACCAATATGGAAGCTGGCCATGGCGGCGCGTCAGGACGCTTTAAACGCCTCAAACAAACCGCAATGGAATACGCCTTCTTTATGGATTTATTGGAGATAGAGAAGTAAATTTCAGTCATTCCCGCGAATGACAATCAAGTAAGGCTAAGGTGTTCTCACTCACCTTAGCCTGTGGTTTATTAAGGATATTCAGGTTTACTATTTTTCCAAGCAATGGGATAACGGACACAGGATTTCGATAAACTGCCCGTTACACTCGATGGGTAACAATCTGGCATTGCATAGACACCATAAGGGTCAAAGAAATACCATTTACCATCAGTATCTTTTTTAGCCCAGAAAATATGCAGGTGTGTATTAGGGCCACCGGCGCCCCTTTTCCCACCAGGCCCTGTATTACCAGCCCAAGCAATAAATTCGCCACGTTTTACCGTTTTATTGAGTAAACTATTACTAATAGCTTCAGAATTTTTTCCCCAATGGCTAGGATCTGGCTCTCTATCACTAACCTTTTTCTTACAACCTGTATCATTTAAATGAGTAGTATAATCGGTCAAGTTTTTATCCGACAAATTAGGGATAGAGCGACTCCAAGCTAGCGCACAATCGTTATCTTTACCATCTCGCAAATGCATATAAATAGTTCTGTAAGCATCTTTTTTGTTACCAATATCATGGCTTATCACAATGGAATTACCAGACCAGTTATCCCACCCAACCTGAATAACTTTTCCTGGCGCGGAAGCTCTTACTTTAAAAGTTTTAGCGCCTTTGGAATAATCACCAGCATGGTGATAACCTCCGTTTTTATAACGCCAAATACCACTACGCTTAACCTTTTTATCATTAAAAGGCAGAGTCAAAAATTTATCCATTTTGCTGATAGCGGACAAGCGGACATACTTTTTGCTTCCTGAGGAGTCCACGGGCCAACGATAGGTATCGCCGCCAGTTATAGTATAAATATAGCTCTTGTCGGCAACCACTTGATTCATACACTTGGATTTACAACCTGGATACATATCCATATCAATTAAACGTAAGCTTTTTTTGCTTAACTCATTCCACTTAGCAGTAAAGTTTTCCCAATCCACACCAGCCCATAGGTAATGCCCTCCTTTGCCGCTTCTCCAAACGCCTGTATATTTTCGCTTGCCTTTTGAAACATAAGTTTCAATATCAATTAAGCGGAGATTTTGCTTGGTGAGTTCTTTCCATTTTTTAGTAAAGTTAGACCAACTAACACCAGCCCAAAGATAATAACCATCTTTACCACTTCGCCAAACACCTATATATTTACGTTTGCCACCTTGAGTATAAGTTTCAATATCTATTAGGCGTAAATTCTTCTTACCTAATTCCTTCCACTTATTTTCAAAGTCTTTCCAGCTAACACCAGACCAAAGGTAATAGCCATCTTTGCCGCCCCGCCAAACACCTATATATTTACGTTTGCCAGCTTGAGTGTAAGTTTCAATATCAATTAGACGTAAATTTTTCTTACCTAATTCTTTCCACTTGTTTTCAAAGTCTTTCCAGCTAACACCAGCCCAAAGATAGTAACCATCTGAACCAGCACGCCAAACACCTGAATACTTGCGTTTACCGTCTTCAACATAAGTATCAATATCAATTAGACGTAAATTTTTCTTACCTAACTCTTTCCATTTACTTTCGAAATTTTTCCAGCCAACACCAGACCAAAGATAGTGACCACCTTTTGCCTCCTTCCAAACTCCAAGATATTTTTGATCTGCTATAACGTCCGATTTAAATAACAAACCAGACAGTAAGACGAAAAAGAATAGGATTAACTTCCATAGATTCCACATAAAAAACCTCCTGTTTTTTAGCATTGGTGTATACGAAATGTATACAGCTTAAATTATAAACGTAATAGCGTTGCTAATGGCGAATCATTGGTTGTTTTGTGAACTGATAATCGTGGCAAAGGTTAAAGGATAGCCAAAACTAAAATTTATCCCGCTAATTGCCTTAAGGCCATCCTAATAATGTCTTCGGATTTTAAGCCGTCGGTTGCGACTTGTGAGATGGCTTTGCTGGCGATTTGTGGTTTGTAACCTAATGCCACAAGTGCACTAATCGCTTCTTGAGTTTGGTCATTAGAGCGTCCGCCAACAGGTTGAGCTGGCCTTTCGGTTTGCTCGACTAATTCAGCCGATACTGACCAGTCTTTTAGTTTATCCGTCATTTCCACTAATAATCGTTCTGCGGTTTTTTTGCCGACACCAGGGAGTTTAACAAGCCGATCAACATTATGATCGTGCACCGTTAATACAAATTCATCCGCTTCCATGCCAGAAAGAATCGCTAAGGCTAATTTTGGTCCTACGCCATTAACTTTTATTAATTCTCTAAATAACGAGCGATCTTTTACGGAAATAAAACCGTAAAGCGCATGCAAATTTTCCGAAATCGAAAGGTGGGTGGAAAGCGTGGTTTCCGCGCCTTCTTCTGGCAGCTGATAGAAAGTGGTCATCGGCACTTGGATTTCGTAACCCACGCCGGCAGAAGTTTCGACGATAACAAAGGGGGGAGTTTTTTCGATTAAAATACCGCGAATTCTTCCTATCAACGTAAGCGCCCTCTAGCAATTGTTTTTGCGGCACCTTTGGCGCCGGTAAGTTTATCTAATCCACTGGCAGTATTAGCATGGCATAAAGCCACCGCTAACGCATCCGCCGCATCGGCTTGCGGATTCGATGGCAATTTAAGAATCATCTTGACCATATGTTGCACTTGAGTCTTATCGGCAGCACCCGTTCCGACCACCGATTGCTTAACCTTTCTTGCTGGATATTCCGCCACTGACAAAGCATAGTGACTGGCGGCAACAATAGCCGCCCCTCGCGCTTGGCCAAGCTTTAACGCCGAATCCGCATTTTTAGATAGAAACACCGATTCAATGGCAAATTCATCTGGCTTAAATTCTAAAATCAACTCACAAACCGAGTCAAAAATTTGCTTTAACTTGAGATCTAACGAGTTATCTTTGATCCGAATACAGCCACTGGTAATGTATTTAGGTTTGTTGGCGGGAATACCGTCACCCACTTGGATAATACCAAAGCCAGTGACTCGAGAGCCGGGGTCGATTCCTAGTATAATTGCCATTTAATGTATTCCAGTCACTGCGAGCATAGCGAAGCAATCTTTTGATTTAAGACTAGATTGCCACGTCGCGAAGCTCCTCGCAATGACTCTATTTTTCTTTTTGCTTTACTAGTATTCCCAACTCATCGAGTTGTACCTTTTCAATTTTACTTGGCGCTTGAGTTAATGGGCACGACGCCGTGGTGGTTTTCGGGAAGGCAATCACGTCACGAATGGAATCTGAGCCGACCATTAACATCACTAGTCGATCTAAACCAAAGGCTAAACCGCCATGCGGTGGACAACCAAATTTTAGTGCATCTAATAGGAAACCAAACTTTTCTTGCTGTTCGTTTTCGTCAATACCCAAAATATCAAACACTGTCTCTTGCATTTTTTGATCGTGAATACGCACCGAGCCACCACCGACTTCGCTTCCGTTTAGTACCATATCGTAGGCTTTAGATAGGGTTTGCGTTGGGTTTGCACGAACAGCATCAACGTCTAACTCTTTAGGCGCAGTAAACGGGTGGTGCAAAGCATGCACATGACCATCAATCTCTTCAAACATCGGGAAATCCACTACCCACAAAGGCTTCCACTCGTTAGAGATTAAATCTAAATCTTCCGCAGTTTTTAAACGCAGCGCCCCCATGGCATCGGCAACCACACGTTTCGTGTCCGAGCCGAAGAAGATAATATCGCCAGCTGCCGCACCCACTTTCTCAACAATTTTGGCCGCTACTTCATCGCCGATAAATTTAATGATTGGACTTTGCAAGCCATCCTCATTAACTTTGATCCACGCTAAACCTTTAGCACCATAGACACCGACATATTTAGTATATTCGTCGATTTGCTTACGGCTAAATTGCGCACCCGCTGGTACTCTTAGGGCTGCTACGCGAGAGTTATCATCATTCGCCGGGCCGGCAAACACTTTAAACTCGACGTCTTTTAATAAGTCATCGACTGTAACTAACTCTGTATCCATACGCAGATCTGGCTTATCCGAACCATAACGCTCCATAGCTTCGGCATAGCTCATGCGCGGGAATTCGGGTAGCTCAATTCCTTTGAGTTCACTAAACAAATGGCGCACCATGCCTTCCATCAAGTTCATGATTTCTTCTTGGCTTAAAAACGAAGTCTCGATATCCAGCTGAGTAAATTCTGGCTGACGATCGGCGCGCAAATCTTCATCGCGAAAACATTTGACGATTTGGTAATAACGATCAAAGCCTGCCATCATTAAGAGCTGTTTAAATAACTGGGGAGATTGTGGCAGTGCGTAGAAAGCACCTTTATTAACCCGACTTGGTACCAAATAATCACGCGCCCCTTCAGGCGTTGCTTTAGTCAAAATCGGCGTTTCCACATCCACAAAGCCATGTTCATCCATATAGCGGCGCATGGCGCTGGTTACTTTATGGCGAAACAGTAACTTTTGTTGCATTTCAGGGCGGCGCAGATCCAAATAGCGATATTTCAAGCGCATTTCCTCAGACGCCTCCAAATTTTCGTCAATCGGGATCGCCGGCGGTTGCGCTCTATTTAAAATAACCAGTTCTTGCGCCAAGACTTCGATCTCCCCAGAAGCCATATTTTTATTAACCATATCTTCTGGCCGCGCACGCACCTGACCTTTTACCTGAATCACAAATTCATTGCGCAGCTGCTCGGCAGTGGCAAATAATTCTTTAAAGTCCGGATCCACCACCACTTGCAATACGCCCGTGCGATCCCGCAGTTGCAAGAAGATTAGGCCACCCAAGTCACGGCGACGATGTACCCAGCCTGACAAGGTAACTGATTGATTTTCATTGCTTTTTGAAAGGTCGCCACAATAATGGCTGCGCATTTGAGTGCTCATGGAATGATATATCCGAAATTCGTAATTTGGGGCTACAAGGCTAGTGCCAAGAAAACGCCATATGGTACGCCAGAGCAGCTTTTGAGGCAAGTTAGCACCGGCAGAAATACGCTTTTTCCCGCATCTTTTCATGCATGATGGCTAACCTACCCCTTAAGACATCACTGTATAAATGTTGCCTTCGGCAGCTTTTAAAATAGCATCGACTGTAATAGAGTAGTTTAAATTTTAAAATTAACTGCGCCCTTATGATGAAACAGATCGCCAAAACCTTAATCCTACTGTCCCTGCTGTTGCTAACGAGTGTGGCACAAGCGCTGCCGACCCTGCTTCACAACATCAAAGGTTATAGCATCAACGATGGCAAATTGGTTCAATTCGATGCGCTATTGTTTGAAGACAATACGGTTATTGCTATTGGCAACAAAGATAAGCTCGCTACCCGAGCTGGGTTTAGTATTAGCATCGATGGCCAGGGCAAAACCTTACTTCCTGGCTTGATTGATGCGCATGGCCATTTATTAGGGCTTGGTAACGAGCTGGAACAAATTAACTTACGCGGCGTTAGTAGCTTAGAGCAAGCCATCAGTATGGTTGCGCAATACGCTGATGCTAATCCCAAAAAACAATGGTTAACTGGCGGTGGCTGGAATCAAGTCTTATGGCAAGATAAGCAATTTCCCAACAAAAGCGACCTAGATAAAATTAACAGCGATCGCCCAATTTGGCTTTCAAGGATTGACGGTCATGCGGGTTGGGCCAATAGTCAGGCGCTAGAGCTTGCTGGAATTACCGAAAACACCCCAGATCCTCAAGGCGGCAAGATATACAGAGATAAAAATGGTAAACCCACTGGTATTCTTATTGATACCGCGATGGCGCTGATTGAACAAAAAATTCCGCAGCCAAGTGCTTTAGAAATTGAAAGTGCACTCGATCGTGCTTTTGAGCATCTGGTCAAACTGGGCATTACCTCAGTGCATGATGCTGGGATCAGCTTTGCAACTTATAAAGTGTTGCTCAAAATGGCGGACAAAAATCAGATCCCAATTCGTGTGTACGCCATGCTGGCAGGCTCGGATCCGAATATTGATGCGATGCTAAAACTGGGTAAGGTCGATCACCCTTTTTTAAAAATTCAGTCGGTAAAACTCTATTCCGATGGCGCGCTGGGTAGTCGCGGAGCGGCTTTAATCGAGCCTTACTCTGATGATGGCGACAATAGTGGTTTATTATTTCACAGCGATAAAGATTTGATGAGTCTGGTTAATAAGGTTGCCCAGTATGATTTCCAAATCAATATTCATGCCATAGGCGATCTAGGTAATCGGCAGGTGCTCAATAGTTTTGCCACACTTAATGAGCAAGACTCGATTGAAAATGCTCGCCACCGGATAGAACACGCCCAATTGGTTGCGCTTGAGGATATCTCTCGGTTTGCGGAACTGAATATCATCGCTTCTATGCAGCCAACCCACGCCACTTCCGATATGAATATGGCGGAAGATAGAGTCGGCTCGGAAAGAATCAAAGGTGCTTATGCTTGGCGTAAGATGCTTGATAATAATGTGCTTATCGCCGCAGGCTCAGATTTTCCAGTGGAATTAGCCAATCCCTTTCATGGCCTCTTTTCAGCGGTAACTCGCCAAGATCATAACCATTTACCTAAAAATGGCTGGTATCCTGAGGAAAAATTAAGCCTCGAAGAAGCATTAAAAGCCTTTACCATCGATGCAGCTTATGCGGGCTTTTGGGAAAAACAAATTGGCTCATTAGAGCCAGGCAAAAAAGCGGATTTTATCTTGATCGACCGGGATATTTTCGCCGATCAAAAAGAATTATGGCAAACAAAGACTCTGCAAACTTGGCTTGCTGGCAAGCAAGTTTTTTAATTTGGCGAAGCTAAAATCCTATTTGGACTTTTCGAGCTCGCTTTTTTTAACTCGTTTTTGTGGTGGGTTTACCCAAATGGTTCTAACCGCTGAAGGAGAGTAATAGTTTGCTAAAGATACTCGAGCAACTTTTTCGTGGTCAATAACGTGGACATACTCTTCTTTAGACTCCGGTTGCTTATTCGCAACATAACGCTGCGATGAACTACAGCCCACCATTAGCAATAAACTTATAATAACGCCTACTAATAGAGTCTTTTTCATACAAAGCCCATAGATGTAAGAGCGTCTAAATCAGACTGCTCACCATCAATATAGTACGTTTTTTGTACAGCAGGCAAATAATTTTGTCGCAAATATCACTGCAAATCTTTAGCCGCAGATCTAACCTTGCTACAATGCCTGCATCTTTAATTCGCAGACTTTAGCTATGCGCACCAGTAATTACCTTCTATCAACCTTACGCGAAGATCCAAGCGACGCTGAATTAATCAGCCATAAACTCATGTTACGAGCGGGCATGATCCGCAAAATTGCATCAGGAATGTACACTTGGTTGCCCTCGGGTTTACGCGTTTTGCGTAAAGTTGAGGCTATTGTGCGCGATGAAATGAACAAAGCCAATGCTATCGAAGTTTTGATGCCTGGGGTGCAACCCGCTGATTTATGGGAAGAGTCTGGCCGCTGGGATCAGTTTGGCCCTGAATTGCTACGGTTTACCGATCGACACAATCGTGATTTCTGCCTTGGACCAACCCACGAAGAAATTATTACAGCCTTAATTCGAGATGAAATTAACAGCTACAAGCAATTGCCCATTAATTTCTATCAGATCCAAACCAAGTTTCGTGATGAGGTGAGACCACGATTTGGGGTGATGCGTGCGCGTGAGTTTTTAATGAAAGACGCCTACTCCTTCCACATTGATGACGAATCGCTTGCAGATACCTATCAAGCCATGCACCAAGCCTACTGCAATATTTTTGATCGGATTGGCTTAGACTACCGTCCCGTTCTGGCCGACACAGGTTCTATAGGCGGCTCTACTTCTCACGAATTTCATGTGTTAGCAGCATCTGGCGAAGATGCCATTGCTTTTAGCACTGAAAGTGATTACGCCGCGAATGTGGAAAAAGCCGAAAGCTTAGCTCCCAGCAATGAACGTCCCGAGCCACAGCAAGACTTAAGCAAAGTTTCTACACCTAATAGCAAAACCATTGACGCGGTTTCAAAATTTTTGCAGGTTGAGGCGACGCGCACTGTGAAAACCTTGCTGGTTAAAGGGGCAAACGAAGAGCATCCGATTATCTGTTTAATTTTGCGTGGCGACCATAGTTTAAACGAAATCAAAGCGGAGAAGCACCCGCTGATCGCCTCGCCGTTAGCCTTTATAGAAGATATTGACACCATTAAATCAATAACTGGCGCAATGCCTGGTTCACTGGGACCGGTAAATCTAGAGCTTCCGATCATTGTTGATCGCGATGCTGCAGTGCTGGCAGATTTTATTTGCGGTGCCAATGAAGATGAGTATCACTTCACTGGAGTAAACTGGCAACGCGATGCGCAATTTGATGAAGTATTTGATTTGCGCGAAGTAGTGGCTGGCGACTTAAGCCCTGATGGCAAAGGTCAGCTAGAAATTAAACGCGGCATTGAAGTGGGTCATATTTTCCAGCTTGGCACTAAATATTCAGAAGCCATGAATGCTACGGTGCTCGATCAAAACGGCAAAGCTTTGGCGATGGCGATGGGCTGCTATGGCGTTGGCGTTTCCAGAATCGTAGCGGCAGCTATCGAACAAAACCACGATGATTATGGCATTGTATGGCCAGAGGCTATCGCTCCATTCCAATTGGCGATTGTACCGATGAATATGCATAAATCTGAAGCCGTGCTACAAGTAGCTGAAGATTTATACCAAAAGCTTAGCAAGCAAGGTTTCGAAGTGCTATTCGATGATCGCAAAGAGCGCGCAGGCGTCATGTTTTCTGATATGGAATTAATCGGTATTCCACACCGAATCGTCATTAGTGAGCGCGGTTTAAACAATGGAACCTTGGAATATAAGCCTCGTGTGGGCGGCGATAAACAAGACATTGCGCTTGAAACCGTGGAAAATTTTGTAGTAAATTTATTAAGCAAATCATAAAAGGAACTACTATTTGCTAATAATGTTACGCAAAAATCTTACTATTATGCTTAAGGTTATGCTGCTTGGCTTTTTTTGTCTTGCAGCCAACCAAGCTTACGCCCAACAAGAGCCAAACAAAGCTTTTAAGCAAGAATTAAAAACACTACTGAATGCCGAGCACCATTTTGCGGATCAATATGATGCTGAAGTTTGGATGAAGGATATGTCATTGCGACTTGGCAAACGCGCCCCACACATCCCCGAGGCTGAGCGCCTTAAAATTCTTAGCCTAGTCCACAAGCATGCCAATGCCGCCGGTGTCGATCCACAAATGGTACTGGCGATCATGGAGGTAGAATCCAATTTTGATCGCTATGCGTTGTCCGTTGCTTATGCTCGCGGCTTGATGCAAATCATGCCTTTTTGGAAAAAAGAAATTGGCCAGCCAGAAGACGATTTGTTTGATATGGAGACCAATATCAAATACGGTTGCTACATTTATAAGCTCTACTTGAAGTATGAAAAAGGTAACACAACCCTCGCTCTAGGCCGCTACAATGGTTCGCGCGGCAAAATGAAATACCCGAAAAAAGTCTATCGAGCTCTTAACAAACGGTGGGCGCTCTAATGCCAAAGTTGAGCACTGGCTTAGTCCTTAGCGGCGGCGGTGCTCGGGCAGCTTACCAAGTCGGTGCTTTACAAGCCATCAATAAAATCCTAGATCAGCCTCAGCAATCGCCGTTCGATATCTTAACTGGGATCTCCGCAGGCGCTATTAACAGCTGTGTTTTAGCCACTCATAACCATCAGTTTTCAGAAGGCATTGGTCGATTAGCTCAAGTTTGGGGGCAGTTTCAGCCAAATCAGGTTTACCGTACCGATTTTGCTCATTTAAGCCGCAACTTAATGCACTGGCTATGGGGTATGGCCAAACCGAAACAGCAAACTAAAGAGCCAATGGCCTTGCTTGATAATACTCCGTTAAAAGAGCTGCTAAGCAAGGTGTTAGAACTAGACTCGATCCAAAATAATATCGAGCAAGGTAATTTAACCGCTGTTTGCACCACCGCTTACGATTACAACACCGGTGATTCAGTAAGTTTTTACCAAGGAACAGAAGCTCTCGATAATTGGCAGCGCTTTCGCCGCCGAGGCCAAGCGGACAAACTAACGGTGGAGCATTTATTGGCCTCTTCAGCCATTCCAATGGTATTTCCCTCTACTGCTATTGATGGCACCCATTATGGTGACGGCGCTATGCGTTTTTTGACGCCCTTAAGCCCTGCTCTGCATTTAGGTTCACGCAAACTGTTAGTGATTACGGTTAATCCTTTAAATGTTGAAGAGCAACTCCATATCACTACCCCTTCTCTGGGAGACATTAGCGGTCATTTGCTAAACAGTATTTTTATTGACAGTTTAGAAAGCGATATAGAGCGCTTGATCCGTGTCAATCAGCTACTGGAGCATATTCCGCAAGAAGATACCATTAAAGATAAGCTTTCGCTAAAACCGATTGATGCACTCATCTTATCGCCCAGCATTGACCCGGCTGAATTAGCAGGACGCTACTTTAAGGAGCTGCCGCGTGGTTTAAAGTTTTTCTTTAAACGTATGGGAATTGCTGATGATAAAGGTGAAAGTATTCTAAGCTACTTACTGTTTTATGCGCCTTTTACTAAGCATTTAATGCAAATTGGTTATGAGGATACGATGGCGGAAGCAACGGCCGTCAAAGAATTTTTTCTTGAATAAAAATCACTTTATCCTGATAAGATACCAGCAGTGCCGAATCACGCTTCCAGCGCGGGATCTGTTGCTCTTGAAAATAATTTTTTAAGCTCTTTCCATGCGCCAGATCAGGTCGATAAAATTTTTCACCGCCCTGCCGAAAGGACAGTTTCAAGGTTTTTCCTGCCAATTCAGGCCATTTTTCTAAAATTGACTGGGCCTTTAATGGATATGCAGCCAAGGGCAGATAATCGTTTTCTAGTTGCCACTCATCAGTAAATTTCGAATCAAACACCAAAGAAGCCTTATCAACTAAATACAGAGCTTGCTGATGGCGCCTTAACTGCCACTGTCCAAAATCCAGCTTCGGATCGGTATCATTTTTGAGGATCAAAAACTGCTGTCGGACTTGCTCAAATACGGCTCGGCTAGGCATTTTAATACGGTATTGATCAAACCAATAGCGTAAAAGATTGTTTTGTCGTTCGACACTTAAAGATAGTAAAGGGCTGAGCGCTAAGGCTTCTTGTTGCTGACATGTCAGTAAATCTTGCGCCGCGATTTGTTCTAATAGATTTTGCGCTTCAGCTTGATTGCTAGCCGCCGTTGCTAAAGAAACACTGAGCTCCGGCCACAAGGTACGGAGTAATGGCATCGCTTTATTGCGAATAAAATTACGCCGAATAGTGTTATCACTATTGCTAGGATCGTCAATATAGCTTAAACCCTGCTGCTGGATATAAGCCTCAATATCTTTGCGCATAACGGATAATAGCGGTCGCGCCTGCAAGCCTTGAGCAAAACTCTTAACGTAAGGCATGGCCGCAAAACCTTTACTGCCCGCGCCACGAAAAAGCTGTAAGAGCAGAGTTTCAGCCTGGTCATCAAGATGCTGCCCTGTAAGCAAACAACTCGCTTGGCCGATATATGCTGCTAACGCTTGATAACGTGCCTTTCTGGCTGCTTGTTCAAGACTTGCTTCTTGCCTATTAACAGACACTTTAAGCTGCTCAAACTCAACCTCAAACTGCTGGCATAGGTTTTTATTAAACTCACCCCATTGAGCTGAGTCTTGCTGCAAACCATGATCGATATAAACGGCTTTGAGCCGATAGTTGGCACTATTTTCTGCTGATAGCCGCTGCGATAGAGCATGCAGCAAGCAAACCGAATCTTTACCGCCACTTAAAGCTAAGACTAAGGTATTGATTTGCGGATACTGACTAGAAAGAAAAGCCAGAAATTCATTGAGTGCGTGAATCACTGGCTGGGACTTAGAGGGGGCTAACGACATTAATCTTCGGTGACGGTTCCAATGGCCATAAATTTGTCGTAACGGCTGTTGAGTAGGGTATCTTCGTCCAGCGTTTTTAGGTAATTAAGATCGTCGATTAAGCGCTGCTTTAAATTAGCCGCCATTTCTTGGTAATCACGATGCGCGCCACCTTTAGGCTCATCAACGATATTATCGATCAAGCCTAAAGATTTAATTCTATCGGCGGTAATGCCCATGGCAGAAGCCGCCTCTTCAGCTTTTTCCGCACTTTTCCATAAGATAGAGGCACAACCTTCAGGTGAAATCACCGAATAAGTCGAATATTGCAACATATTAACTCGATCGCCAACGCCAATGGCTAAAGCGCCGCCCGAACCGCCTTCACCAATAACGGTCGCAATAATTGGCACCTTTAATCGCGCCATGACTTTTAGGTTACGCGCAATGGCTTCAGACTGACCACGCTCCTCCGCTCCTACTCCAGGAAAAGCGCCAGGCGTGTCGATAAAAGTGAAAATTGGTAATTCAAAACGCTCTGCCAGCTCCATCAAGCGCTTAGCTTTGCGGTAACCTTCGGGGCGCGACATACCGAAATTGTGCTTAATTTTTTCTTTGGTATCACGACCTTTCTGATGACCAATGACTACCACTGGCTCGCCGTCTAAACGCGCCATACCGCCAACGATAGAAGCATCGTCAGCAAAAGCACGATCGCCAGCCAGCTCATTAAAGTCGGTAAAGACGTTTTGAATATAATCGCGGGTATAAGGGCGCTGCGGATGACGCGCCAACTGAGCCACCTGCCAAGGAGTTAGATCTTTGAAAATCTGCTCGGTCAGCTCATTGGATTTTAGTTTAAGGCGCTCAATTTCTTCGCTGATATTCAGCTCTTTATCTTCGCCCATTAAACGCAACTCATCGATTTGCGCTTCTAACTCAGCAATCGGGCGTTCAAATTCTAAAAAGTTTAAACTCATCTTATGATTTCTTTGAATTTGGCTTAGTCATGAATAAGTCGCCTATTCTACCTGCAATCAAGGTGTTAAGGAAAGTAATCTCTACTGGTCAGACAAATTAGTAGGCTCGATTTTTGCAGGCAAATAGCGGTAATGACCGACGATTGTATAGTCAAACAACATATCTTCTAACTGCGGTCCAGCACCAATATTATGCACAATTTTATAGTTATCCGAATCATCAGCCTTGATATCAGAGACAATCCCAATATGCGGTAAATTATTATCCAAGCGCCAACTGACAATATCACCAGGCCGATAATCCTTGGAATTTTGACTGATGGTCAATGACTGACCAAACCTCGCAAAAAAGGTTTCTAAGTTCGGTACTCGGCGATGGTCAATATTGCTATCAGGCCGTTTCAAACCCCAATTCTTGGGATATTTAGAAAAATTTGCTTTCATATCCTTGTGCACTAATTCTTGCAAATCGATCCCCAGTTTGCGGTAAGCACGAATCAGCACATCGGTGCAAACGCCGATATTGGCAGGCACATCCCCCATTGGATAATCAATCTTTCGATAACTGCCGTTATAGACAACAAAGCTTTGAGTTCTTTGCTTAGCAGCCTTAACTAATTGTTCAGACAGGGTTTCATCAGCATAAGCCGCTTCTTGGCTAACTGCGAATAGCATTGCTAATAGCAATCCAATAAAGGCTGTTAATTTCGTCATACTGCTCTTAACGTTTTTACGGTTCCTTATGCTTTTTGATGGACTTAATGCTATTTGGTTCATTTGCCATCGCTTATTCGTCTTTCGCGCCAAGACTCAAGACATCTGTTTCTTGCAAGATGATCATTTAGTACCGAATATGGCTACTGCTGATTCTACAAAGTGCTATTATGTGATCACTCTAGACCAACCACATTGATCAACTCTTTGACGGAACTCTACCAAAAAGCTCGAATGGCCAGAGATGCGCGTTACGACGGCAAATTTTTTGTCGCGGTAAAAACCACTAAGATTTATTGCCGTCCCATTTGCCCCGCGCCCTCACCGAAAGAGCATAATGTGATCTATTATGATTTAGCTATCCAAGCGCAAGAAGCAGGTTTTCGTCCTTGCCGTCGTTGTCGCCCTGAGTCTGCGCCACAATCAGCAGCTTGGATCGGCACTCAAGCGGTGCTCAATCGAGCAATAAGCAAAATTCAAGCAGGCGCACTCAATAACCAAAAACTCGCTGAGTTTTGCCAACAATTAGGTATTTCAGAGCGCTATTTACGCAAATTGTTTCAAGATTATATGGGAACTTCGCCACTTAAATACGCCAACCATGTGCGCCTTATGTTTGCAAAACAACTGCTGCATCAAACCAAGTTACCCATTACCGATATTGCCTTTAGTGCTGGTTTTAACAGCATTCGGCGCTTTAATGATGCCTTTAAAAAAAGCTTACGTTTAACGCCTAGCGATATTCGTAACTACCAAGTTTGTAGGGATTCTGCGATTAATATTCAGCTGCATTATCAAGGCAATTATAACTGGCCATTAATGCAAAGCTTTTTAAAACAAAGAGAAGTTTCACTGTTTGAGCAAGTGGAGGATAAAAGTTATCAGCGGACTTTTCAGTTTGAGAGTGACCGCGGATCTGAGAAACCTATTAGAGGCCAATTTTATGCAGAGCATAAAGCTGATAACAAAGCTTTTGACATTAGCATTAAAATTTCTGATCCGGCGTACTTGATGCCATTGATATCAAAAATTAAAACCCTATTGGATATTAATGCTAATACGGATCTGATTGAGTCGCATCTAGCGCAAGATCCTAAATTAAAGCCCTTGCTACAAAAAGGCCTACGGCTACCGGCTTGCTTTGATAGCTTTGAAGCTGGCGTTAAAGCGATTTTAGGACAGCAAGTTTCAATAAAAGCAGCCTATGGCCATTCCCAAAAACTAGTAGCCAATATTGGTCATAAATACAATCAGCAATATCACCTATTTCCAACACCACAGCAAATCGCCAATGCCGATTTATCCTTCTTAAAAATGCCCGCCAGTCGCAAAGCCACTTTAAAGGCCTTTGCCAATTGGTATCTAAAAACTCAAGGCGACAATTTGGAATCAATTCTTGAAATCAAAGGCATTGGACCTTGGACGCTGGAATACATAAAACTACGAAGCGGGCAAGAAAGCGATGCCTTCCCCGAAAACGATTTAGTGGTACAAAAAGCCTTAAAACATTTTATGCTTGAAGATACTGAAAGCTGGCGGCCTTGGCGCAGCTATGCCACATTACAACTTTGGGAAGCCGTAACTAGGTTTACATAATTTACTTTTTTATTATCCTATGACTATCAACTATCAACAATATCCAACCCCTTTCGGCAAAGTCTATATTTATGCTGATAAGAGTCACATCAAAGCACTGCTGTTTAAGCCATGGCAAAGCTCGCACGCCGCAAGAGCGGCACAGAAAGAAACCGCTTTAATTCGACTTTGTCAGCAACAGCTACAAGAATATTTTAATCAACAGCGCCAAACTTTTGACTTACCGATTAAAGCTGGTGGTACAGAGTTTCAACAACAGGTCTGGAAAAAACTTACTGAAATCCCCTATGGCAAAACTTGGAATTATGGCCAGCTTGCTAGCGCCATTGGCAATAAAAACGCCAGTCGCGCTGTAGGCGCTGCCAATGGTAAAAACCCAATATCGATTATCGTGCCTTGTCATCGTGTGATTGGTGCTAACGGTTCCTTAACAGGCTATGCAGGCGGATTAAAAGCAAAAGAGTGGCTACTTAAGCATGAATCAATGGCGAAAATGCTCTAGGCTTACTCTCTAAGCTCACTCTCTAACCAAGCCTCCAATCTTGCCCTGTAACTTATTGATTTTATTAAAATGTCGGGCAAATGTCGGCCAAAAGCCGTAATAAATGCTGATGAATGCCGTTGAGTTGCCGTGCTATACTCAGGCTATTCTCGGTCATAATATCGACTCCCTTAACTGAAACAGCAACTACTGATAAATCCACTTCTGGAGAATCTAATATGACCGAACAAGATATTAAAGTTAATGAACAACCATTACCCGTTGCAACCATTGAGCAAGATGAAAATGAAGCTATTGAGTATGCTAAAGGCGTGAAAGAGTTTTTAACTCATCTTTTACTCTTTGTAGTTTTATTCCTGTTCTCCTCTATAAAAAAGGAATTGATGATTCGACCTATATTTGGATCATGCTAGGCTGGGGCATTGGGGTTGTGTTCCACGGTTTAAACGCTTTTGAAAAATTAAATTTCTTTAAGGTTAGCTGGGAAAAGAGAATTGCTGAGCGGAAACTAGGACGTAAGTTATAGTTAATATACCACTTTATAATCCACGCAGCCCGGAAGATGTTTTAAGGCAAAAACCAAACTATCTTTGGGCTGCACAAGCCAATCTTCGCCAAGGGTAAACTCGCCCGAAACTTTCGCTTGCTGCGCTTCGAGTCGTATCTTCAATGGGCAGGCACCATCGCGATTATGAAGTAATAGCTCTTTAAGTTCCTGCAAAGTATCAGGGCCAACGATTGAATCTGAAATAGACAATAGAATTTTTTTACAATAGCGCTCGCGAGTTTCTTCAAACAACATAATGGTTTTAGCACTCACGCTAACACCGCCGGAATAATCGTCATTACGTGCTTCGCCTTCTACCACTATCACATTATCTTTGGATAAAAGATGCTGGTAAGTTTCGAAAGTTTCAGCATAAGCAGTAACGTCGCAACGTCCTGATTTATCGTCAAGCGTTAAAATTGCCATCTTATCGCCACGCTTAGTATTCATCACTCGCATTCCAACAATAAGGCCAGAAACCTTGGTGTTTTCACCGCGTCTAGTGGGTTGTAAATCACGCAAGCGACGAATCGACATTTGCTTAATTTCAGGCAAATAACGTTCAATCGGATGGCCTGTTAAATAAAGCCCAAGCGTTTCTTTTTCCCCTTGTAAAACCTGTTCATCGGTCCAGGGCTTCACTCGAATATATTGATGCTGTTGCGTTGCAGTTTCGGTAACCACCGAGCCAAATAAATCGTCTTGACCGGCAGCTTGGCTTTTATTGAATTGCTCTGCGGCCTTAATCGCTTCGTCAAGGCTTGCCATTAAAGTCGCGCGATTAGGACCAATTTTATCCAAAGCGCCTGCTTTAATCAGCGATTCCAAAACTCGACGATTGGCTTTTTTCAAATCGATCCGACTGCAAAAATCGAATAGATCACTGTAATCACCATTGTCTTGGCGCTCGTTCACGATCGATTCAATCGCACCTTCACCAACGCCTTTGATCGCGCCAATGCCATAAATCACATTGCCATCGTCATCTACCGAGAAGCGATAATAACCTTCGTTAACATCCGGTGGACGTATGGTTAAGCCGCTGTTTTCCGCATCTTCAACATAAGTCACTACCTTATCGGTATTGTCCATATCCGAAGACATCACCGCCGCCATAAAAGCCGCCGGATGGTGGGTTTTTAACCAAGCAGTTTGGTAGGCGACCAGCGCATAAGCCGCCGAGTGCGACTTGTTAAAACCATAGCCTGCAAACTTTTCGACCAGATCGAAAATCTTCATGGCAAGATCGCCATCGACTCCATTTTCAATTGCGCCTTCTTTGAAAATAGCTCTTTGTTTCTCCATCTCTTCGAGCTTTTTCTTACCCATAGCACGGCGCAAAATATCCGCGCCGCCTAACGAATAACCCGAAAGGATCTGAGCAATCTGCATGACTTGCTCTTGGTACAAGATGATGCCATAAGTTGGCTCCAATGTGTCTTTTAGCGACTCATGCTGATAATCCGGATGCGGATAAGAAACTGGCTGGCGATTATGCTTACGGGCGATAAAGTCATCGACCATCCCCGACTGCAAGGGGCCAGGGCGGAACAAAGCCACCAATGCGATAATATCTTCAAAACGACTCGGTTGCAGCCGCTTGATCAAATCTTTCATGCCGCGAGATTCGAGCTGGAAAACTGCGGTAGTATCGGCTTTTTGTAGCAGTTTATAGACTTGCTGATCTTCAGTATCGATCTTGGTGATGTCGATTGGCTCATCGCCCTGCTTAGCCAATTGTCGATTAGCCGTTTCAAGCGCCCAATCGATAATCGTCAAGGTTCTTAAGCCTAAGAAGTCAAACTTCACTAAACCTGCTTTTTCCACATCGTCCTTATCAAACTGAGTAACGATATTCGAGCCAGTTTCATCACAATAGAGCGGTGCAAACTCGGTTAAATCATTTGGTGCTATTACCACCCCGCCGGCGTGTTTACCTGCGTTTCGCGTGATACCTTCGAGCTTACGCGCCAGATCCCAAAGCTCACGAACATCGCCATCTTCTTCGTAACGCCTGGATAGTTCCGGCTCTTGCTCCCAAGCTTTTTCGAGGGTCATGCCCACCTCAAAAGGGATCAGTTTAGCTAGCTTATCCACAAAACCGTAAGGCTGACTTAAAACCCGACCTACATCACGGATCACTGCTTTAGCAGCCATAGTACCGAAAGTAATAATTTGCGAAACGCTATTCCGACCATAGGTTTGGGCCACGTAATCAATCACTCGATCACGCCCTTCCATGCAGAAATCAACGTCGAAATCCGGCATCGAGATCCGCTCAGGATTCAAAAAGCGCTCAAATAGTAAATCGTATTCCAGAGGATCAAGATCGGTAATATCCAGCGCATAAGCAACTAAAGATCCCGCGCCCGAACCACGACCAGGCCCTACCGGCACACCATTATTTTTTGACCACTGAATAAAGTCGGCTACGATCAAGAAGTAACCGGGAAAGCCCATTTCATTAATTACGTCTAACTCGATCTGTAAACGCTCATCATAAGGCGCACGAATTTCTGCAAAATTATTCGCTCGACGGTCATACAAATGATCGAGGCGTTTTTCTAAGCCTTTTCTAGACTCTTCAGCAAAAAACTCATCAATGGTCATGCCGTCAGGAATTGGAAAATCTGGTAAAAAATATTTACCCAACATCAAATCCAAGTTACAGCGTTTGGCGATTTCTACTGTATTTTCGAGTGCTTCGGGAATATCTGAAAAGAGCTCTTGCATCTCTTCTGCGGTGCGGAAATATTGCTGATTCGAATAATCACGCGGACGGCGCGGATCACCCAAAACTCGTCCTTGGTTAATACAAACACGGGCTTCATGGGCGCCAAAATCACTTGAATCTAAGAAACGAACATCATTAGTGGCAACGACTGGGGTATTAGAACCTTGAGCGATGCCAATCACCTGATGGATATATTCGTTTTCTTGCGGACGGCCAGTTCTTTGTAATTCTAGGTAGTAGCGATCGTTAAAGTGATGATTCCAAAAACCCAAGGCTTCTGCCGCTGCATCCATGTTGGCTGCTAATAAAGCCTTACCCACATCGCCATCGCGAGCACCAGAAAGAATAATTAAGCCTTGGCTATGTTGCGGTAGCCAATCTTTTTTGATTAAGGGCAAACCGCGTTGCTGGTTACCAAGATAGGCTTTAGAAATCAGTTCTTTAAGGTTGAGGTAACCTTGTTGATCCATACAAAGCGCAGTAACTCGGAAATGTTCGCCTTCTTGCTCTGGGTATTCAATCAACAGATCTGCACCAACTAGGGGCTTTACACCAGAGTTAACCGCGCCGGAGTAAAACTTAACCAGACCGCACAAATTCATCTGGTCGGTCATGGCAACCGCGGGTTGATTGAGTGACTTACACTGGGCAATCAGAGGCTTCACGCGCACCAAACCGTCAACCATCGAGTATTCGGTATGTACTTTTAAATGGATAAAGCCTTGATTCATTTAGAAATAATTATTTTTGAGCGTTTTTATTAGGTTCATTATAAGGTCAGTTGCTTTGTATTTCAGCAACCATTGACAAAATCTTATGATCTTTGCCGCTAACTCGCTAATCGAACAACAATCGTTGCACTGGAGCATAAGAGCGGCGATGGATAGGCGTTATACCCAGCCTTTCGATTGCCTCACGGTGCTGCTTGGTGGGATATCCTTTGTGCTTAGCAAAACCATAGCCCGGATAACGTTCATCCATAGCCACCATCTCTTGATCGCGCGAAACCTTAGCAATAATCGAAGCGGCGCTAATACAAGCTTCTTTGGAATCGCCCTTGATAATGGCTTCCATTGCACAGTCTAATTCTGGCAGTTTATTACCATCAATCAAGGCAAGTTGCGGAAACGTGGATAAAGACTCCACGGCCCTTTTCATAGCAAGCAGACTCGCTTGCAAAATATTGATCCGATCAATTTCTTCAATCTCGGCTCTAGCAATAGACCAAGCTAGCGCATTTTCCTTAATTTCCAAACTGAGCTGTTCACGCTTGCTCTCGGAGAGTTTTTTTGAATCTGCCAACCCTATTATCGGCTTATTGGGATCTAAAATAACCGCCGCCGCTACTACAGGCCCAGCCAAGGGGCCGCGTCCGACCTCATCGACTCCCGCAATCAATTGGTATTGGCTGCGATCAGACATTAGGCTTTATATTCTGCTGTGAATACCAGTGCAAAATCGAATCCGCGGCAAACTCATCGGCATTTTTCTTTAATTTTTGATGCCAGTCGGTAAACAAGGCTTCGGTAGTTTGCCAACGCTCAGGACTCGCTTCAAGCCAAGCGCGCACTTCACCAAACAACGCATCAGGAGTGCACTCTTGCTGGATTGCCTCTGGCACTACGGTTTGACCGCTTAATAAATTTGGAATTGCAAAAGTATCGATAATTAACAACTTTCTAAAAATTCGATAGCTGATAGCACCCACTTTATAGGCTACCACCATAGGTCTTTTGATCAGCATCGCTTCCAAAGTTGCGGTGCCAGAAGCCATCAAGATCAAATCCGAAGCGGCCATAACTTGACGTGATTGGCCATCAAATAACCGAATGTTAGGCGGCGCTTGCTGTTGCTCAAGAATTTTTAAAAACTGCGCTTTGCGAGCAGCATTTGCCATTGGCGCAATAAATTCAATCTCCGGATAAAACTGTTGGACTAGCTTAGCAGTTTGAATAAAGTCCTCGGCCAAAAATTTCATTTCGCTGCCACGACTGCCGGGCATTACGCAAATAGTTTTAGTGTTTTTATTAAGGCCTAACTGTTCTCTAGCGGTGGCTTTATCAGAACTCATTGAAATTTGATCGGCTAATGGATGGCCTACGCAGCGATTGTCGATAGCGTGTTTTTGGTATATCGATTGCTCAAATGGAAATAAACACAACATCAGATCCACCGCTTTCTTAATCTTAAAAATTCGCTTTGGACGCCAAGCCCAGACTGAAGGGCTAACATAATGTACTGTTTTAATACCTTTGGATTTAAGCTTTTGCGCCAGACCAAGATTAAATTCAGGAGCATCAATACCAATAAATAAATCCGGTTGTTCTTTTTGCCAACGAGTCGCGAGCGCCTTGCGCATTTTTAACAGCTCAGGTAATCGCTTTAAGATCGGCACTATACCCATCACTGCCAACCGCTCCATAGGATAAAGCGATTCGCAACCTTCCGCCTGCATCAAAGGACCGCCAATACCTTCAAACTTTAGCCAAGGGTTATGCTTTTTGAGCTCACGAATAAGTCCGGCACCTAAAATATCGCCGGAAGATTCTCCGGCGACAATGGCAATACGTTTAATCGGGGGAACGGCGCTCATGGATTAACGCAAAATTCCTCGCTTGGCGTCTTTTAGGAACTGAATTAAGTGGGCTACATGGATATCATCCGACTGAGCCATTTCGGCAATCGCTTCGTCAATTTTAAGGGATTTTCGATAGATGGAACGGTAAGCTTTTTTTAGGGCGCTGATTGAATCACCGCTAAAACCACGACGTTTCAAACCTTCACTGTTTAAACCGTAAGGGGCATTTTCGGCAACCAACACAAAAGGCGGAATATCTTTACTAATGGCACAATCCATACCAACAAAAGCATGAGCACCAATTTTGCAAAACTGGTGGATCTTGGCAAAACCAGAAAGGATCACAAAGTCGCCTACTTCCACATGACCGGCTAAGGTTGCATTATTGGACATGATGATATTATCGCCTAACACACAATCATGAGCGATATGCGTATAGGCCATAAACCAACCATTATTACCAATGCGGGTTTCCGATTTATCTTGGGTGGTGCCGCGATGAACGGTACAGCACTCGCGAAACACATTACCATCACCAATAATGGTTTTGGTTGGCTCACCGGCGTATTTTTTGTCCTGATTTTCTTCGCCAATTGAAGAAAACTGAAAAAACCGATTATCCTTGCCGATTTCTGTATAATCGCCTATCACCACGTGGGGGCCAATATTGGTACCAGAGCCTATAGTAACCTCTTTGCCAATAATCGAATAAGGGCCAATGGTAACCCCATCGGCAATGGTTGCTGATGGATCAATAATCGCAGTTGGATGAATCATTTAACTTGTTCTCAATTAAACGTCAGATTTAGCGCACATCAATTCTGCAGCACAAACTACCTTACCGTCAACTCTTGCTTCAGCTTCAAAGCGCCATAAATTTCGTCTGCGTTTCAACAACTTAACTGTCATCACTAACTGATCGCCTGGCTCTACCGGTTTTTTAAAACGAGCGTTATCAATGCCAGCGAAATAATACAGGGAGCCTTCGCTAGGCAAGTCTTGAGTAGTTTTAAAGGACAAAATTCCCGTAGCTTGCGCTAACGCTTCCAACATTAAAACCCCAGGGAAGACAGGACGGTGTGGGAAGTGTCCAGGGAAAAAGGGCTCATTAACCGTAACATTTTTAATCGCGGTTAAGGATTCACCAGGCGTATAATCCACCACTCGGTCGATTAATAAGAACGGATAACGGTGAGGCAGGTGTTTCATCACCTCGTAAATATCCATCGAATTCATTACCGCATCATCACTCATCTTTGTTGTTCTCTTCTTTCAAATTTCTGATCTCTTTCTCAAGAGACTTTAGTTTACGCCACATATCGTCCAATTGTCTAAATCGGACCGCGCTCTTTTGCCAATCTTTATTCGGTTGGAAAGTAGTCGCCGACGAATAAACCCCAGGTGTTGTAATGGATTTATTGACAAAAGTACAAGCTGTAATATGCACTTTATCACAAACGTCCAAGTGGCCAATGATGCTGACTCTGCCAGCTATGGTGCAGTAGCTACCAATTTTAGCGCTACCCGCAACGGCGGTACAGCCAGCAATGGCAGTGTTTTTACCAATTTGTACATTGTGCGCAATGTGGATGTGGTTATCTAAAATCACCCCATCTTCAATAATAGTATTATCCATAGCGCCGCGATCAATGGCGGTGTGGGCGCCAATCTCCACCTTATTGCCAATAACCACGGTTCCGACTTGTGGAATTTTAACCCATTCACCCTGCTCATTAGCATAGCCAAAACCATCGGAACCGATCACCGCATTGGCATGAATAATGCAATTATCGCCTATTTCTACCGAATGGTAGAGACTCGCATTGGAGTAAATACGGCAATTAACACCAACTTTAGCGTCTTGTGCAATCACAGTACCAGCTTCAATCACACTATTATCACCAATACTGACATTCGCTCCTATAGAGACGAAGTCACCAATATAAACATTTTTGCCAATTGTAGCACTCGCAGCTACAGCAGCTTTATCGCTAATTGTTGGGTTAGGTACGGGGGTTGAGTCAAAAAGTTGTGCTACCTTGGCGTAAGCTAGGTAAGTGTCTTGTACCAGCAAGATAGGGATTTCAAAATTGGCAGGAAGCTTCTTTTGGATCGAAGTGTTAACGATCAAAGCACCTAGTTTGATATCCGTTAATTGATCTAAATACTTGGTGTCATTAACAAAACTGATCGCTTTTTCATGGGATCTATTTAACGGCAAAACCGCAGTGATTTCGCACTGCGGTTCGCCAAGTAATTTTGCATCTATAGCAGATGCAATTTCTTGAAGTGTTTTAGTCAAAAGCACTCCTAGGAATATTACTTCTTCAATTCAGCCAAAACTTGCTCAGTTAAATCAGGCACAGAAACGTCGGTGAACACCGCTGCTTGACGGTCAACAATTAAGTTAAAACCACCTTTAACGGCTACTGCATCAATCGCTTTTTTGATTTCACCACCAAGCTTTTGCTGCTCTTCGCGAGTAGCGCGTTGAAAATCATCTTTAGCGTTACGCTCTTTTAACTGAAGATCAGAAATTTTCTTTTCCAATTCACGACGGCTATTAGTCATTTGCGTTTCTGACATAGTAGCGGCATTTTTGACTAATGACTCACGATCTTTGTTAATATTTTCAGCTAAACGCTTAATCTCGTTCTCACGTCCAGAAAACTGAGACTTCAAACGCTGCTTAATCGCATCATTTTGCGGGGCTTTGGCTAAAATATAGCCCGTATTGACAGTTGCAATACGCGTCTCAGCCATTGCCGAAAAAGAAAAAACACTTAACACTGTGGCTAAAACAAAAATAAACTTATTCAAAACAAACTCCTAAGTTATAAAAAAATCGTCAAAAGGTTTGACCGATAGTAAAGGTAAAAGTTTTCGAATCATCAAACTCTTGGGTTTTGAAGGTTCGCGAAACACTGAATGCTAAGGGTGCAAAAGGCGACCACCACTGTAGCGATATCCCATATGAGCCTCGATAGCGAGATGCCTTACTATAGTCTGGCACCTGAGTTATATCATCGTTTAACAAAGTTAAACCATTAAACCTATTAGGGTCAAACTCCGTATCCCAAACATTGCCCACATCAATAAATGCGCTAGTCCTAACATTTTTGTTGTCCGCAAGAAACGGGGTTGGGAAAATTAGTTCAAGGGATGTAAAGGCTTTAGCATTACCACCAACTGAGAACCTATCTTCGATAAAAATGAAATCTTGATCTTCAGGAAGAATAACTCCGCCTGGTGGGAGGCCAGGAATAGGTGGTGTGACAGGTATTGCTCCTATTCGCCTCAAGATACTCTTGGGGCCGATAGTGTTAGTCTCAAAACCTCGGATGGTAGTTTCCCCGCCTGAGTAAAAATTCACAAAGTACGGAAGGCGGTCGGTATCGCCCAAACCTTGTCCATAGCCCAAGTTAGCACGTAATAGAACGATCCAGTCGCTATCACTTATTGGGAAATAATGCTTAAAATCGTATTGAAGCTTATAGTACTCAACATCGCCTAAAGAGCTAGCGTATTCAAGGCCTACATTGTGGCTAAAACCATTGGTTGGAAAAATAAAGCGGTTTAGAGTATTGGCTTGCCAGCCCAAAGAAAAGCTGATCACATCAAAATCTACCGAATCATCTAGCCTTGCATCGGCTCCAAGCTCATCATAAAAATCAATAATCCTCTGATCTTGCTCGCCATTGATGACAGGAGCTTTCAAGGTACTATCCTGCAATGAAACACCAAAATTAACCGTCGAAATCTCACTGATTGGATAATAAACACCAAAGCCAAGACTTAGAGTGTCTAAACTTTTACCGATGGTATTGAACTTTGAAAAATCAGTTTGCCGATAAGATAAACTAGAGTTAAAGCCAATAGTGTCATTGAAGAAATAGGGATCCGAATAGTTTACATTTACGCTATCAATTGCTTTATTGGTATTAAGATTGACTCCAAGCGTTTTACCAGAACCTAAAAAGTTTCTATTAGTAACACCAGCCTGCAACTGCAACCCATAAAAATCATTGTAGCCTAAACTGAAAGTTGCTTCGGAAGAGTTACGCTCCTCTATTGAAAAAGCCACATCAGCTTCGCCAGGATTTTCAGACTTTTTCACATCGACATTAACTTCTTCAACAAAAGGTAGTCTTTGGATTCTCTGCTTGGATCTCTCAACTAATGAAGAGGACAGAGGCGTCCCTTCTTGCATTCTAGCTTCGCGCCTAAACACTGCATCATCAGTGCTAACATTTCCATCAAAAGTAATGCTTTTAGCATAGTAGCGCTCGCCCGGACGCACTAGCACATTGATATTAACTTCGTTGGTATCTTCTAAGATTTCTGGAGCCGTATTTACTTCGGCGAAAGTAAATCCTTCAAGCCCTAATAGATTCTTTATCTGCTCTTCATTGAAGGTAACCAATGCTTGCGAAAAAATATCGTCTTTTTTGAGCGGAAATATTCTTTCATACAGCTCTAGATCATAAATAAGCTCACCGATAAAGTTAACTTTATTAACCCTAAATACCTCGCCCTCACTAACATTTAGTGTAATGTAAACCTCTTCTTTATTATCTGACAAGGATACAAGCGTCTTATCTACTTTAAACTTAACGTAACCTCTATCCCGATAATATGACTCGATAGTTTCAATATCCTTATCTAAGACTTCACTTGAATACTTATTATCAGAAGTTATAAAAGAAAAAGCACCGCCCGTGGTGGATTCCATTTGCTCTAAAAGCTCTTGATCACTGAAAATCTTATTCCCGACAATACTAATAGATTTAACCAGCGCGGTATTACCTTCTTTAATTTCAATTATCAACTGAACTCTATTACGAGATAACTCTCTAGTTTTCTTCTCAATGTTTAGGTGGTAATGGCCATTGGAAAAATACTGTCCTGTTATTGCCTGCTCCATTTTATCAAGAACAAAACTATTAAGAACTTCGCCTTTTGCGATACCCGAATTTTTAAGACCATCTAACAATTGATCCGTTTTAAGAATTTTATTTCCTCTCAAAATAATGTTAGCAATAGTTGGCCTTTCTGCCACTGAGACCTTAAGCGTATTGCCTACTTTTTCGAGCTTTACAAAGTCAAAGTTGCCGGTTTTATAGAGCGAGCGGATGATGTTAGGAACACGGGCATCGTCAATGGTTTCGCCAACACGAATTGGCAAAGCAGTAAAAAAAGTACCCAGCTCGACTCTTTGCAAGCCTTCAACTTGAATATCTTCAATCACAAATGGCTCGATTGCATACGATTTTGCAAAGGCCAAGGATAGGGTTAAAGCTGTTAGTGTTTTTGTTATAAAGCGCATTAATGGGTGTCTCTATACATTATATTCGGTTGATGTCGTTATATAGCGCAATCGCCATGATTGTCAGCAATAATATGATGCCGATCCGCATGCCAAGTTCCATTATTTTTTCTGAAACTGGTTTTCCCCGGACTAATTCGGCCAAATAGTACATTAAATGACCGCCATCAAGCATCGGGATCGGTAATAAATTCACGAATCCCAAATTGACGCTTATCATAGCGAGATAAAGCAAGAATGCAACCATTCCTGCTTGTACCATTTGCCCCGCGCCTTGGGCGATTCCTACCGGACCACCAAGGTTCTTAATCGATAACTTGCCCGTGAACAATTTACCTAAGAAACTGACAATTCGCTCCATCATCAGCCAGGTCTGCTCTGTACCTTTTTGCAAGGACTCAAAAAAGCCATATTGAATGGTATTAAAAGGCATATCTTTAACAGACACCCCCAGCACACCATACTTTTGATCGCCGCGAACGCTCAAAGCTGGCCGAGTCATTAGCGTTTGAGTCGAACCGTCCCGCTCAATCTCGATAGCAACCGCTTTATCATAATTATCAAGTAATGACTCCGAAATTTCTGACCACCAAGCAATCGGCTTGCCATCGATGCTTAAAATTCTATCCTCGGCTTGTAAACCGGCTTTGTCTGCCGCAGAGTCTGGCTGAACATAGCCAATCACTGGCGCCACCTTATAAGCACCAAAGCTCAAGCCCAAACTATCAAATACCGTACCCTGAGCTGGCTCTTTCCAGTTTTTTACATCCAAATACACTGTTTGGCGAGGCTGATTGACTGGCTTTATCTCGATCGCCACTGGCTCGTCATTGCCAATTTCGTCCACCAACGCAAACACCACATCTTCGAGCTGTTTGACCGCAACGCCGTTAACCGCAAGAATTTCGCTGTTTTTAGGGAATTGCGCTTGAGCGGCTAGAGTATTAGGCGCCACTTCGGATACAAACGGCTTGCTAACCGCAATCCCCATCATGTATACGCCAGCGTATAATAAAATCGCCAATAAGAAATTCGCCGCAGGGCCTGCTAGAACAATTAATATCCGCTTCCATACTGGCGCTCGATTAAAAGCAAAAGGCAAATCTTGCTCAGAAACATTCCCCTCTTGCTCATCGACAAACTTTACATAGCCGCCCAAGGGGATCGGTGCCACCGCAAACTCGACACCTTCTTTGTTGTATTTACTCCAAAAAGGCTTACCAAAACCCACTGAAAAGCGGGCGGCTTTTACTCCCAGTTTTTTTGCCACCCAATAATGCCCCCACTCATGGAAGGTCACCAGAATGCCCAATAAAATCAGTAAACCGAAAATGCTATAGAAAAAACTCAATGCCTGATCTCTTAAAAGTTATTACTTAACAGTTTATGCTAAAAATTCACGCTAACAATTTATTTGTTGCTTATAACCTGTTGTGCCATTTGCCGCGCAGCAGCATCTGCCACTAATACAGCCTGTAAATCCGCCACTTCAGCATAGTCGGTTTGGCTTAACACTTGCTGAATCACCTGCGAAATCTGAGTAAAAGCTATCTGCTCATTTAAAAAAGCCTCCACCGCCACTTCGTTGGCCGCATTTAAGGTCGCCGGCATATTGCCGCCTTGAATCATCGCCTGACTTGCCAGCTGCAGACATGGATAGCGCTCAAAACAAGGTCTATCGAAGCTCAGCTGAGAAATTTGCATAAAATCTAACGGCGCCACCCCCGCCTCGATCCGCTCAGGAAAGGCCAGCGCATGGGCTATAGGCGTGCGCATATCGGGATTGCCCATTTGCGCCAAAACCGAGCCATCTTGATAACGTACCATCGAATGGATAATGCTTTGTGGGTGTAGAACCACCTCAATATCAGCAGGCTCGACGTCAAACAACCAACAGGCTTCGATCAACTCCAAGCCCTTATTCATCATAGTCGCAGAGTCCACCGAAATTTTGCGCCCCATATCCCAATTGGGGTGAGCACAGGCTTCATCCGGCGTGATCGCCGCAAACTCTTCCAGTGGCTTTTCTAAAAACGGCCCACCAGAGCCAGTCAAAACAATATTCTCAATTCCACAGGACTGGATTCCGCGCGTAACAAAATGCTCTGGCAAACACTGGAAAATCGCATTGTGTTCGCTATCAATCGGCAACAAGGTCGCGCCTGACGCTTTAACCGCCTGCATAAAAATAGCACCTGACATCACCAAGGCTTCTTTATTGGCTAGCAAGACTTTTTTACCGGCCTTAACCGCCGCTAGCGTTGGCAACAAACCTGCCGCACCAACGATAGCCGCCATCACCGTATCCACTTGCGCATGACTAGCAACCATAGCTAAATCCTCAGCTGAGGATAAAACTTGCGTTTCTAGCTGATGACTGGCTAAAACTTCAGCTAACAACTCAGCCTTCTGACTATCGGTTATCACCGCATAGCGTGGCTTGAACTTAAGGCATTGTTCTTTTAACCGTTGCAAATTCTGATGAGCGGTGAGCGCGAAGATCTGATACTTTTCGGAGTGACGCGCTAACACATCAAGGGTATTAACGCCAATCGAGCCGGTAGCGCCTAAAACCGTGATCTGCTCTTTAAGAACTGCCATAACGCTTATAAACCGCCTCTAAGCCATAGCAATAAAATCACAAAACATGGTGCTACCGATAAGGTGCTATCCAAACGATCAAGCAAGCCACCGTGTCCTGGCAAAATATTGCTGGTATCTTTAACTCCAGCCTGACGCTTAAGCATCGAGACGAACAAATCACCAATGACCGACACAATCACCAGTAATAGCACAAACGGGATAAAGTATTTCAGCGGCAAGGGCATGCCCATATAAGTTGCCAAGCCGTAAGCCACCAACACTGCCGTTAGCATCCCGCCAAAAAAACCTTCCCAAGTTTTGTTGGGGCTCACCACTGGCGATAACTTATGCTTACCTAAGGTTTTACCAGCAAAATAAGCACCCACATCCGCGCCCCAGATAATCAAGAACATGAGCAATAATGAGAAACCACCATGATAAAAATCTGTCTCGATTTGGCTAGAGCGGATCATCACCACCGCCAACCAAGCCGCAGCCAACATCACCCAGCCAAAGAGCATTCTCAGCGCCGCGCCGCGAGTCCACAGTTTCGTGCCTTTTGGAAACATCAACACCAAGACAAAGGCCAAAGCCCAAACTAAGGCTGCAACCGCCAATGCTTTAAACGGATAGACATCGACTAAACCCAAACCCGCTTTTTTGATAAACAGATGGTTAGGCGACTCGAAAAAGCCCATGTTTAGTAATTGGTAAAAGAAAAAGCTAACAATGGCTAAAGTGCCAAAGACAAAGCCGTATTTCACTACAGCTTTATTAGTCTGCAATAAACCTGACCATTCCCACGCTAAAATGCCAAACACTGGGGTCAAAATTAAAGAAAAGGTTGGTAACGACGGATAGAACAACAGGATGATTGCCAAAGGCAATAACAATAAAGCGGTAATAACTCGTTGTTTTAACATTAAAAATTCCTGTCGTGTTAGCTTATTTGTTCGCCCGTTTGGCCAAACCGTCTTTGCCGTTTAGCAAAATCATCAATCGCCGTTTGCAACTCAAGACTATCAAAATCAGGCCAAAGTGCATCGCTAAAATACAGCTCCGAATAGGCGGTTTGCCAGATTAAAAAGTTACTGATGCGTTTCTCGCCGCCAGTACGAATCATCAAGTCAGGCTCATTAATGCCAGCGGTAACCATTTTGTCCGAAAGCATCTCTTCGCTGATTTCGGTGATGCCCGCTTGGGCTAATTGTGTCGCCGCTTGTGCGATATCCCAACGACCTCCGTAATTGGCGGCAATTTGCAGTAATAAACCATCGTTATCTTTGGTTAAGTCTTCGGCCTTATCAATCGCCTTTTGCAAGCGCTTATCGAAACCCGACTTATCACCAATAACGATCAATTTTACATTATTCTTATGCAGTTTTTTCGATTCGTTTTTTAAGCTAGTAGCAAACAAGTCCATCAAAAAACTGACTTCTTCTGGAGGACGCTTCCAATTCTCGCTGGAAAAAACAAACAAGGTTAAAACCTTTATGCCCTGCTCGCCACAATATTCCGCCATTTCACGAGCTCGCTCCATCCCCGCCTTATGCCCCATCACGCGCTTTTTACCACGCTTCTGCGCCCAGCGACCATTACCATCCATAATGATAGCAATATGTTGCAAACTCTCTGGAATGTAAGGCTTAGTATCACTCATCTTCAATTAAATCAATAACTTATAAATACAATAAAGCCGCGATTCTCCGCGGCCATTTAGGCAACCATTTAAGTGGGATAGCAAAGCTGAGACAAGGCAAAGCTTTTAGTGAAGGCGCGGAGTTTGCATAGGCAAATGAGCACCTGAACAAAAGCTTTAACGCAGTATCAGCAAAGAAAGCCCTCTTAAATTAGATTTCCATTAATTCTGCTTCTTTATCCGCAACCATATTATCAACGGCCTTGATCATATCGTCAGTTAGCGATTGAATATTCGATTCAGCAGCGCGCAACTCGTCTTCGGAAATTTCTTTCTCTTTTTCCAAATCTTTTAAAGTCGAATTAGCGTCGCGACGAATATTACGGATCGCAACCTTGGTATTTTCGCCTTCGCCACCAACAACCTTGGTCAACTCACGACGACGCTCTTCGTTTAGCGGTGGCAAAGTAATCCGAATGACCTGGCCGGCAACGTTTGGCGTTAAGCCTAAATCCGACTTTAAAATGGCCTTTTCAGTCGCTTCAATTGCACCCTTGTCGAAAATTTGCAGCACCAAAGTACGGCCTTCTTGAACCGAAATGCTCGCTACCTGAGAAATAGGAGTATCAGCGCCATAATAAGGCACCATAATATGCTCAAGTAAGCTTGGGTGCGCGCGGCCAGTACGAACCTTGGTTAATGCGCTTTTCAAAGCCTCAAGAGACTTATCCATACGTTGTTCGGCATCTTGATGAATATCGTTGATCACTGCAAACTCCTAAAATCGTTCTAATTCAATTCGCACCAGCCAGTTAAATCTAGCTTGCCAGCGCAAGGCGCATATTATGCCCTAAAATGGACTAAATTCTAAGTAAAATAATGATTTATTACTGATATCGTCATTCCCACGAAAGTGGGAATCAATAAGCTTAACCACTTAATTTTCAACATGATTCCCGCCTGCGCGGGAATGACGCTGATAAATAGTTTAAGGATGCACCAAAGTCCCTTCAGCCTGCCCTGCAATCACATTCTGCAAAGCACCTTTTTTGGTCATATTAAAGACACGCAGGTATTTATTATGGTCACGCGCCAAGTGGAACGCGGTTAAATCCATAACTGCCAACTCTTTATCTAAGGCTTCTTTGTAGCTTAATTGGTCATATTTGACCGCATTAGGATCTTTGGCCGGATCGGCGTTATAAACCCCATCGACCTTGGTTGCTTTTAAGATTAAATCCGCTTCAATCTCAATACCGCGTAAACAAGCCGCAGTATCAGTAGTAAAGAATGGATTACCGGTTCCCGCACAAAAAATCACGACTTTACCCTTCTCTAGGGCATTAATAGCGCCGCGACGAGAAAAGCCTTCACAAACCCCATCAATCGGCATAGCTGATAATACTTTAGCCGGAACCTTGTTGCGCTCTAATGAATCTTGCAAAGCCAAAGAATTCATCACAGTAGCCAACATCCCCATATGATCGCCTGTAACGCGGTTCATGCCCGCCTCAGATAACGCCTGACCACGATAGATATTACCGCCACCAATCACCACCCCCACTTCAACGCCCATCGCCGTGATTTCTTTAATCTCATCCGCCATCTGCTGCAAAATAGCCGGATCGATACCAAACGACTGCTCGCCCTGCAGCGCTTCACCGCTAAGTTTTAAAAGAATTCGTTGATAGGCAAGTTCAGGCATGATGACTCCTTATAATTTGATTGTAGGGATTATAGTTTGGTAACGACAAGCAGGCAATTCTCAAATAACAACTGCCTACCATTTACTTTAATTCACCTGCAATAATTTTTATTAGCGTATCCAAACTTTCTACACGTTCTCTAGCAGAATTTAAAACTTCTTCTGTAAATAATATCGCATAGCTATTTTTATCTGTGGGCTTACCTGCAAGCATAGGATGAAGGATAGCTTTACAATCATCACTTAATTGCGGCACATCGATACCCAAAATGTTCAATAACAAACCTTCTAAACACGGTGTTGATCCAATTAATCGAATTTTTTTCTGTTGTGCTTGTTTTCTTTTAGTCACAGGCCAATCTAAATCTGTATCTAGCAAGCAAGCCACTCTGTCGCAGCCATAGCTTTTATGTGTTCCAATAGCATCTCCTATTACATTGCTAGGACCTTTGCCACCTGCAGATTTAGCAGTTACTTTAGGGTTTCCAACACCATATATAGATTTTAAATGATTTGTAAATGCTGCATCAGCTTGCCCTTCAGTAACTATAACTAAAGTTTCTTTTATTGGTCGCCTGATTCGTCGTGCCATTTTTAATCAAACTCCGGCACAGCACCTAAAGCACCCGATATGTATTTTGCGTATAAATTATCCCTTGCTAGTAGACCTTCTACTTCATCGGCTCGATATGCTTCTGACTTGCCATCTTTCTTCTCGACAAGATAGCAATGCTGCTTTCTGAGCATTTTCAAAACTTCTACTGTATGAGTATTAAACAATAATTGTGAGTTATTAATATTTATAGAGTCATCTTTAAATAACTCAATAATCTCCATTGTTAATAATGGATGCAAGTCATTGTCAAATTCATCAAGAATAGCAACGCCGCCTGATGCAAGAGTTTCAGTAATAATAGCTAAGATACAATATGCACTTTGTGTACCACTAGATTCTAAAAAGATTGGGATTTCAAAAGATCCACCATCTACTTCATGCAAGAAAATAGGGATTACTTTTTCCGTTTCTTTCCCAGTTCGACTATCTAATAAAATCTTTTGCTCTAATTTAATGTCAGAGATACCAAGATCATATTTCATTAAGAGCGACTTAATCTTTTCAAAAAAATCTGGGTGTTCTAAATAGAAATCAGTTGCATCGTCCATAGTTTCATGGAAAGGGCTCCTACCGATAGCTCTGATATTGGTACTATTAGCTTGGAAATATTTAGCAGCTAACGCTGTACAGCTATTGGTCTTATCCGTGAGGAGGTCGTCCTCTGATAGCAAGGTGAGTATGTACGAAATAATAGAGCAGTTTTCTGGAGCTTTCTCTAGCACGGTTCTCTTTAAATCCACGCCATAGTCTGCACTGTTTTTTACATCGTATTTACCTATATTTTCATTATAAGTACGAGAAATAACATTTGAATAAAGTTTAGATGTCTTTACTTTTAATGATTCATTTAAAACCATTCTTTCATTAAGCTCAATGAAATACTTATACTCAACTTCCTCACTTCCGTCAGAGAATCGAGGCACTAAAAACTCTAACTCAATTTTGGTTGAGCATTCTTGATTTAATAAATAAGGAAGAATTGGTATACCTTCATTACGCTCTAAACTGCCAAAAGAATTAGGTATAAACCAAGATAAAAATGATAACGGCTTCAACAAATTAGATTTTCCAGATCCATTTGCACCTAAAACAGCCATCACTTTAGCAATTTTTGAGCCATCCTCTAGTTCATAATCGTAATAAGAATGAGCGGATTTTTTATTAACCGTAAAATCTACATGACACTCTTCAAGATATGATTGGAAGTTTTCAAAGGTGTATTTTTTTATCATAAAAAGCCTTTTGAGACAATAAATCGCTTAACTTCTATTATTATATCCTTTTTCCATTATTTGTCTATACACTATGAGTGTATTAAAACAGTATATAAACAAAAAAAGCCGCTGCTCTTTATCAGAGAAGCGGCTTTTCGCTCTTACTAGAAGAACTTCAAACGGTTTTCTTAATAGAAGTTAAGCACCCATTTGAGCTGCTACTTCTGCAGCAAAATCTTCTTCTTTCTTTTCTATGCCTTCACCTACCTCGAAACGAGTGTAAGATACTACGTCAGCACCAGCAGCTTTCACTAGCTTACCAACTGTAGTTGAAGGATCTTTAACGAAAGCTTGGCCTTCTAAAGTGATTTCACCGATGAACTTGTTGATACGACCACCGATCATTTTCTCAACGATGTTCTCAGGCTTACCAGCCATGTCTGGTAATTCACGAATAATCGATTTTTCTTTCTCGATTACCGCAGGATCAACGTCGTCAGCTTTGTTGAACTGTGGGTTAGCAGCAGCAACGTGCATCGCAACGTCTTTTGCCAATTCTTCAGAGCCACCGTTCATGTTTACCAAAACGCCGATACGGCCGCCGTGGATATAACCACCAAGATTTTCGCCTTCAATTTTAGTTACGCGACGTACAGTGATGTTCTCGCCGATTTTAGCAACTAAATTAGCACGAGCAGTTTCAACCGTTTCGCCAGATGCCATTTCAGTAGCATTTAAAGTTTCAACGTCGCTGATACCTTTTTCTAACGCTAAATCCGCCACGCCATTAGCGAAGGCTAAGAAGTTTTCGTCACGCGCAACGAAGTCAGTTTCAGAGTTGATTTCTACTAAAACGCCAGCACCGTTACCCGTGCGCGACAAGATAACACCTTCAGCCGCAACACGACCCGCTTTCTTAGCAGCCTTAGCAGCGCCAGATTTACGCATATTGTCGATTGCAACTTCGATGTCACCGTTAGTTTCAACTAGAGCTTTTTTACACTCCATCATGCCAGCGCCAGTGCGCTCGCGTAATTCTTTAACTAATGCAGCAGTAATTGCCATGATATTTTCTCCGGTTTGACCAATGGCGATTGAATATAGAACCCTATATTGCGCCATTCATCAGAAATTCAATAGATTCAAATTTGGTACGGTAATGTACTATTTAAAAATCGCCATTAAGAATAAAGCAACTGCAAAATCTATGTTCGGTATCGCGCTGAGCGAAAAGTTTTAGAACAAGGCAGAAGCCTTTTAAAAAACGGAGGTTACCAAACTGGTAATCGAGTATTTTTAATAAGGCTTCTAACGCAGTTATCAGACTTTGCAGCCAGTGCGATTATTCTTCAGCTACGAACTCTTCGCTTGAGTCGGCCGTAGTCGCGCTCGCCTGCTTACCGTCAAGAACAGCGTCAGCAACTGCGCCACAGTACAAACGAATCGCGCGGATCGCATCATCGTTACCTGGGATGATGTAATCAACGCCTTTAGGGTTGGTGTTGGTATCTACTACCGCAACTACTGGAATACCCATCTTGTTCGCTTCTGCGATGGCGATGTTTTCGTGGTCTGCGTCTACTACGAATAGTACGTCTGGAAGACCGCCCATGTTCTTGATACCGCCGATAGAGGCTTCTAACTTGGTCATTTCACGAGAACGCATTAAAGCTTCTTTCTTCGTCAAACGCTCGAAAGTACCGTCTTCAGACTGTTTTTCAAGATCTTTTAAGCGGTTAATTGAACCACGGATAGTTTTGTAGTTTGTCAACATACCACCCAACCAGCGCTTGTCTACGAAGAACTGACCCGCACGAGTCGCTTCTTCTTTAACGATGCTACCAGCGGCACGCTTAGTACCTACAAAAAGAATTTTACCTTTGTTCGACGCCACTTTACCTAAGTAGTTAAGAGCATCGTTGAACATTGGAACCGTTTGCTCCAAGTTGATGATGTGAACCTTGTTACGCGCGCCGAAAATGTATGGACGCATTTGAGGGTTCCAGAAACGAGTTTTGTGACCGAAGTGCACACCCGCCTGTAGCATGTCACGCATACTAACTTTAGACATAATTTTTCTCCGAATTTCGGGTTAAGCCTCCACAAACCCCATTAAGCCGACAAATCTTACGATTTGCACCCCGACCAATGTGACGGTTCGTGTGTGTTTTATTTAAGTAATCTTATTGAAAATCAACAAGTTACAGTTCATTAAGAAAGAAATGATAAATCAATAATCTATAGCTATCTCAATCTCGGCGCGAATTAAACCATTTTTAATCCCTACAAACAAGCTTTCAGCCCTTATTTTATCAAGCTTTCAATTAATTTGATTGAATCTTAAAAACACCTGTTTGGACTAATTATTTCATAGATTTATTTTGATCATAGCTAATCCGCCGTACTCAAACAAATACGGTGACACCTGAACATTTCGCCTCCATCTTGTTCCCATTGCCAATTGGCCCGCTCTACCACCCACGCAACAAGCTGCAAACCCAGCCCATGTCCACTACCTGCTATACCATCTCCAAGCTGATTACCTCTATTTTCGATCTCAATACTTTGTTCACTAAGACGTATCTCTACTCGACCATCTCGAGTGTAGCGAATAGCATTATCAATTAAATTTGAACAAAGAATCATCAGTAATACCCGAGGTTGTACTATCGGTTTATTCAATGGCTTGACAACTTCGACTACCACATTATTATTTTTTGCCTGGGTACTATTTTCTTCAATAATGCTGCTCACCAAGCTAAGCAAGTCAACTGGCTCAGGGGCAGGTAAGGAGGCTTCACCGCGGCCTAGCCAAAGCAGTGCTTCTGTTAAACTTCTCATGTTTTTTAGTGATTCTTCCAGTCGAGCAAGAGCAGTGACACCCTTCACATCCACACCATGCCTTGAAAGCAGTTCTGTATTGGCTGAAGCAATAGCCAAGGGTGTTCGTAACTCATGACTTGCAAAACGTAAAAATCGATGACGATGCTCAACGGCTTCTGCTTCGCGCTTGACGGCATCAAGACTAGCTTCAGCGATCCGATTCATTTCTAAAAGCGATAGCTTGGGCGGTTTATCTGGTAACGATTGGATGGATAAATTTTCAAACCAAATTAAAAGTCGAGTTGTTGTTTTCGACACATGGCGTCCAAACAAAAATATAATAAACAGAGTAGTAAAAACAAACAAAGCGCCTGGTATTAAAGCTCGTTTATCCATTAACACATCAAACTGTTGCACCCGCTCCACTTCATAGTCTGAGAGCATCAGTCGTTGTACAACATGCAAATCTTGACCACTAGGCAAGGTTCTAAATAAATGCAGTAAATAACCTACATTTAGCAAACCAAGTTCGTCAGTTTCAATAATCGTAAACTGTCCATTAACTAGTTTTTCGGGTAAATGTTTCTTAACAGTAGCCGGTAAAAACTGCTCACGAGTATAGACAATAGGTGTTCCATCAGCTGGGAGTTTAGATTTATTATCGTTAAGGTTTTCTTGTTGAGAGTATTGTAAAAAGTCAGGTCTATTTTTTATCCAAGCATCCGCTGTGCGATTCAAGCGAATCTCGGAACTCAATAGCACTCCCGAAGCTAGATTCCCTTCCATTAACCAAGTGTAACCGATAACCATTATTAAGGTTATACTCAGTAGCGCCAGTCTCAATAATTTCCCGATAGACATCAGATATTAATAGCTCCTTCAATCATTTGGCGTACCTTTTGCAAGCAAACGATAACCTCTACCTTTAACGGTTTCAATTACTGACGACTTAAACGGTTTATCAATTGCCTTGCGTAGCTTAAACATTTGCACTTTTAAATTATTTGTCTCTGGCGGCTCATCATGCCATGCTGCAAAGCTTAGAGTTTCTCGATCAACTGAATTAGGACATGAGCGTGCAAGGGTTTCTATCAATCGCCATCCTATAGGGGATAAGTCAATTTCTTGCCCTTCTCTAAAAACACGATGCTCATCGAGGAGTAATTCAAGTGAACCAATAGACAAACGCTGTACTTCACCTGTTCGACGCTTAGACAACACACGAACCCGTGCTGATACTTCAATTAAAGCAAATGGCTTAACTACATAGTCATCTGCTCCTGAATCAAGGCCTGTAACGCGATCTTCAATAGCATCTCGAGCAGTAAGCATTAAGATAGGCGTCGAATTGCCTACTTGACGTAACCGACGAGCAACTTCAAGCCCATCAATATATGGTAAGCTCACGTCCAAAAGTATTACATCAAAGTCTACTCGAGATAAAAGAGAAATAGCGGCTTTGCCATCAGCGACATAATCACAACTGTGGCCGTCAAGTTCAAACCATTCGATTATTGAATTAGCAAGTGCAACATCATCCTCTACGATAAGAAGTCTTAGTGGAGTCGAACTTGACGGCTTGGATTGTTTTGTCAAAACTTATCCTTATTTTTGATGGTGCTCTAATAAAGAAATCACTTATAAGCTAAAGTTTAATCTGTTTGTGATGACATTGTATCATTTAACCATTTCGAAAAGCCTGATACCCTAGTATAAAACTCTAACCAACCATACTTACCAGTGTTAAACGGTTTAGACTTTAGAGAGTCACTATAATTTCCTCTAGAGCTAATACCTAAAATCGCATAACCGGAAGCTGTTTTAAGCAAAGCAGGTCCTCCGCTGTCACCAGGCCCACTGATCCCTTCTAATGGCAAAGCATCACTATTAGTTGATTTAGGATCATCGAAATCGAAATACAACTGAGTTTCACTAACGGCGTCAACTTTATTAGAAACTCTACGAAGTTTTCTATCATTGAATGAAAAAAATCTATTGATACCAGTATCACCTGTCGAATAATCCCCCCAGCCTAAGAATATTACTTTTTTGCCCACTTCTTTTTTTCCTTCGTATAACGGAATGGGGTTTATATTTTTTACGGGTTTAGAAAACTTAAGGAGCGCGATATCATATTCATAGTTAATATTGTCAGATTCAGTGATATGAATTAAACCACCAATGCTAATGCTTTTGGCAGCCTTGTTATCATCTCGAAACTCTTTAGGATAAAAAAAATCAACTATTCCATACTTATCCTGCAATAGCTTAACAATATGGGGTGTCTCAGAAATTCGTTTTTTATCAAAATCAGATATGCAATGTGCAGCTGTCACTGCCCATGTGGGCGCAATTAGTGTTGCAACACAATCTTTAACATTGCCGTCATCGTGTAAAGGGAAAATTGCCGGAAAATCACTTTCCTCAACTATAAAGCTTTCAGGTGGAATATCATGCCGAACAACTATTGCATTAGCTTCTGCTATTAAAATAAAGCTAAGTAATGTTGGTATTGTTATAAATTGGAATCTAGGGAGCAGTGACGACAATAATTTTCTATCTATTGGTGATTGCATTTTATTAATCCTAATAGTTTAACTTCCCGATGAGAAGTTTTTTATATTTTCTAAAGGAACTCCGCTTACTAAATATAAAAGCGGAGTTATGTGCGTGAGAGGTTCATTTACCTATTGGCTGTTCTCCAGAACAAAATACAATTGATATAAATATTCATTATAGAGAGTGTCATAATCTCCGAATCCAGCATTTACAGTGGTAGCAAAGCTTATATTCTCCGAGGGTATATAATCCATTTCCGCGAATAATCCTATTCCTCTTCCGCCATGCCCTAATCTGTTGCCGTCATCTTTTATGAATAAACCTGCTCCAAATCCTGATACCCCAGGAAACGATTCTGTGATCATCTTTTCCTTAAGTTCTTCGGATAGCAGTATGTCAGTATCGAGTAAAGTCCGTATAAAAGTGTTTAGGTCGCTTGGGCTTGAGTGGAGGGGCGCATCGCCTAGTCCTTCAGAGTTAATTAAAACCGTAGTATCTAGAGCCGAACCGATAATTGGTAAGTCAGCATTCCCTAAAGCATCGCGTAAATCTGCAGGGAAGTATCCACGCGTTGTTAAGGGTTGACCTAGATTCTCAAACACGCCGAAAGTATTTTCAAGTCCCGCTGGCTCGAATACCCATTGACGCAAAGCTGTTCCAATCGATAAACCGGTAATACGTTCTGCGACAACGCCAAGTAATACATAGTTTGTATTAGAGTAGCTAAACTGTGTTCCTTGCTCAAACAGATTTTCAGTGTTATTAATATATTCAAGCAATTCCATCGGCGGCCAAATTTTTCCAGCCGAAGCCCCAAAGATGGCGGCAAACTCAACATCAAAATAATCTTCAATACCGCTTGTGTGTGCTAACAACATTTCTATAGTAATCTTGTCTGAGTTAGCAATCATAGAACTCATTGCAGGATCAAGCCACTTATCGATGGGATCATTTAGCTGCAGAAAATCAGCGTCGACTAACCGGAGGATCAAAGTAGCTACAAAAGCCTTGCCAGTACTGCCAACGTGAAACAAACTAGAACTAGTGACTGCTTCTTCAGTTTCTAAATTTATAACACCAGCAACAACACTAATGTTTTCATTACCACGTTGAACATGCAGTGAAATACCTGGCAGGCCACTATCAACTGCATTATCAACTACAATTTGGAGTTGCTCCTTTAGGGAAAGACTATCATCAATTTCAGGGGTGCTTCTAGAGTCCGAAGAGCAACCTACAAGAACGAAAAAAGCTATTAAAAACAATAAGAAAAAAAGAATTCGGGGGGAATGCGACATAGTATTAGTCCTAGTAAAAATTAACAGTCGCTTAATCTTATTATTGCCTTGGTTAATCATGGGTTAATCCGCAAAAAAATTATATATTTTTTTAGTATCGACTATGGATTTTATCTAGCGCGAAGTACTTAATGTTTTTTGAGTGTTTCATACCTGTAAACTACTACTATGGACACGGCCAACCACACCAGCCACTTAAATAAGTGTTGCACTAAAACCATATTTATATAGTTTCCAATTATGAAGCCCATAAAAGGATGTCTAAACAAGATTCCGTTCATTGCTGCCAGTAAAATCGAAATAAAATACAAGCTTTAAAACGATCATGGTTAATTAATTCAAAACGTGTAAAATGATGCAGGATAGCAGTCCATAGACGATAGCGATGATTTAAATGCTCAATATCAATGAATAATCACAAATTTAAAGACCCCACTGTATAAGGACTTATACATGCTTCTAAGGAGAATCACTAAACACGTTAAAGACCAAAACTGGTTTGCGGTTTTTATCGACTTCTTTATTGTAGTGGTAGGTGTTTTTATCGGTATTCAGGTCGCGAACTGGAATGAAACTCAAACCAATAAAAAGCAATTGATTATTTCATTAGAGCGTCTAGATAAAGAAGTTTCTCAAAACATATCCAATATAAATTTAATATTAAATCACTACCAAGCCAGTAGTAAGAATATGGAAATAGGCCGAGAAGCATTGAATGCTTGCGATTACTCACCTGAAAATCAAGCCGCTTTAGAGAGTTTAATGTTTCAATTTGTTGAAGATGTACTTCCTAATTTCGTAACCGAGGTATTAGATCAGCTTGGACGGCAAGATCGTTACCGCCCTCTTCTTTCTCTATCGTTCCAAGATTCTTTAAGTCATTACTCTGCACGAATAGCTGAGGAGCATGAGCAACTAACTAGTCACTACAATAATCTATGGGCTTATCATGTTAATTATCATTCTTCTGTTAGCGCTTATTTCTCTGGCAATCCAATCTATAAAGGCGATACATCAGATTTTGAAGGCTGGGGCTTCAAATTAGCTCAACCTTTCGAAATTGTCTGCAAAGATGCTTCTTTTAGAAACAGGTTCATTAATACCATTGGTTTTTTCACCTCAATTAATATGCGTCTAAAGCGATTTAAAGCCGAGACCATAGAGTTTCAAGAAGTATTAAAATCTGAAATTGGAGAACAATAACTATGTTGCTTAGAAGAGTTACTCAGCACGTTAAAGCCCAAAACTGGTTCGCGGTATTTGTTGATTTTGTAATTGTTGTGGTCGGTGTATTTATTGGTATTCAAGTGGCGAATTGGAATGAACAAATAGCAGGTGAGAAGCGAGCAAAAGTATTACTGAAAAGAACTTATAATGATCTCAACAATGATATCGAAGTCTTTAAGGCAGAATTAGATTATCTTACAGTTGTTCGACAGTATGCAATGACAGCGGTAAATAGGTTAAACAATAAACAAGCTATTGATGATGAACAGTTGGTGATAGCAATTTATCAGGCAACACAAATTAATGGTGTCTGGAGTAACAGAGCTACTTATAACGAGATGCTAAGTACCGGAGATATAAACTTGATCCAAGACGAAAAGTTAAAATCATTGATTTTTGGCTACTACTCGGTAGATTTTGCAACTAACGAATTTCTTACAGCAAGAGCTCCGTATCGTGAACTAGTCCGTAGCCATATGCCAGTTACAATACAAGATTCAATTAAAAATCTTTGTGGGGACCAATTGATAAGTACTACAAATAACTTTTCTGCAACCTTACCTGAAACCTGTGATATTCCTCATACACAAGAGGAAATAAAACATGCCACTGAGCAAATGAGAAAACTACCAAACTTGCTGTCCAGTTTGCGTCTGCAAATAGCCATTAATGACACAAAAGTTTTTAATCTCAAGCTTTTCTTAAATCAAGCGGAACAGCTGATGGAATCAATAAGAAAAAATTCATGACAATTAATAAGGTGGAACAGTAAAGTTGATAACCAATAGCTTTGCAACAAAAGAAAACGTCCCGAACTCATACAAATATTCTAATAGTTGCTGTATATTACAGCCTATTCCGCTAGCGAAACTGCCAACGAATTATAGAAGTTGCAAATGATTGATTTTATTAAAGAAGTGCTTAAAAACCAGCCTAATGATTGGCTCCGATTAACCACCCATAGACTCGATATTTACAACGAAGAACTGGCGAAATCTGAGTTTTTAGAGCAACTTGAAGCTCTGTACACCAAGGGAACTGCCAGCGAATCTGAACTAGGGAATTTGCCCACTGCTTATGACTATATTCGTTTAGGGCATCCACTGTCTTCGGTGCTCGAATGGATCATTGCCAAGAAAAATTCGCTGCCAGCAGCTAATGTGATTAGCTTTGCTTCGCAAACCATGCCAATTCTAGCCATTCTCCGAAAAAACTTACTTGCTAATATCAAGACTCGAATTTGCTATAGAGATTCATTACTGGAGCATTTTGACGCGGCTCTGGTGCGCAAGGTTTATGGCTATAACTTTGAATTACAGCAAGTCGCTAGCCTTGACGATCTCCCAGCGTTTAATGGCTCAACCGTATTGATTGATGATAAAGACCATATTGGCGAGTTTAACCTTGTCAGTGGAGTTGATTTTATCATCAATACCCATGGTGACTTGGGAAGTATTCTTTTAGCACTGGATCCAAGTGCGCAAGACTATGTCGCTGAAATCCAGCATGTGCGTCGTCGCGAATCCATTGCCATGACACCGGCTGACTGTAATCAGGTATTGCATAACCTAGTCGGTCTGCCCTACTCTACTCATGAATATGACGTTAGCGCTAATCAAGCTTCGGTTATTTCGACCATTAAGGATATTGTTGAGCTGGATACCAATGCGCTAGTAGCATCCAGCGGTTTATCGATTCAATACGCCATTATGATGGGCTTGATTGATGATGCTCAACAAGCGCATCCGCTCAAAGCCATCAAGGTGATAGTCCCGCCAAATTGCTATGGTGGAACTAACGATCAAGCCAGACGGGTCGCTGCTTGCTCGGACAATGTAGAAGTGATGGATTTGCCAGTTGATGGCGGTAATGACATGGCGCAAGGAGTTGAGCGGGTTTTAGCTCAAGTTGCAGCGCTGGACGCAGTGCCGCTTATCATTGCAGAAATTCCGACCAATCCTCGAGTAGAAGTGCCTGATCTCGAAAAGCTAAAAGCGGCATTAACTCAAGAGCGGCTAACACCGAATGGCAACTTGGCAACCGCTCCTGTGTTTATCCTAGACCAAACCTTCTGCCCCAATGTTCATTTCTTAAGGGATAATGATATTTTGGCAGGGGTTCAAACGATCGCTTATATCAGCGGTTCAAAGTTCCCAAGCGGTGGCAAATGTACTGCCGGTTATTGCGTTGCCAATAAGAAGGCCGCGCATTTAATGGCAAAGATTGGTTTGCACCTGCAACTTTGCGATAACCAAGCGACACCTTTGCAGATGGAACTACTCGCTGAGCAAATGCCATCCATGAATCAGCGCATTGCAGACGCTTATAAAAATACTCGCGAGTTTGTTAATTTTATTCAAGAGAAGCTGCCTGATGCAAAAATTAATTTTGTTTCCGAAGAGTTAGCTAGCCAAGGATTTACCCCTTCGGTATTTTCTTTGGACTTGCCCACTAAAGGCGATACGCATGCAGAGCGCGAAGAATACAAACGAGCGTTAAACCTCAAGTTGATTAATATGATGATTACCGAGATCCCTGAAGAGAGTAAATACTGCGTTAGTTATGGCCAACTCAAAGGTTGTTACTGGACCATCCCAGCGACCTCAACTCAAGGCACCACCAAAGAAGCAGATAAAGACTATATCGCTCGCGTGGCAGTATCGGGCGATTTAGACTTAGAGCGCCATAAGCAAGTATTCCAACGGTTTGTTGAGGGTTTATGAAGCTGCTAGTATCTTACTAGCATTAACAAGGATCCGATATGCTACTAAGAAGAATTACCCAACATGTCAAAGACCAAAACTGGTTTGCAGTTTTTATAGACTTTATCATCGTGGTGGTTGGTGTTTTCATTGGTATTCAAGTCGCTAATTGGAATGAAGAGCTTGCTGAGCGTGTTTTGGAACAACAATATTTAGAGCGAATATATTTCGATACCGAGCGCTTAATTACTGATATAGAAGATGGATTAGAGTGGTCTGAGGATCAAAAGGCTTCGCAAGTCGTGGTACTAAATTCTTTCAGAAGCGGTGTTTTACGACCCCAAGATAAAGCCATTTTCGAACGAGGTTTAGCTTTCTTTGGTTACTCTCCTATCCATACTCGCGAATCATTAGCTGTCCAAGAATTAAAGTCTTCGGGCAGAATGGCAATAATTAGCGATATTGAACTAAGAGAACTGATCGGGTTAGTGGAACAACGACTAAGCACCACCAAAGAACATGCTTTACACATGAAGGAAAACAGAAGAAAACATCTCAGTGAGGTCAGTAGTCATTGGCAATTTATCGAATCTGACTTTAAGCCTAAAGGCATTACTAAGATTCAGTATGATTTCGATACATTGGCAAATAACCAAGAATTTATCAATCGCTTATCTCAAATGAGAGCCATGTTTCAAATTCAACGTAGGAATGCAAAAAATGATCAAGACGATATTCGCCAGTTGCAAAAAGCGGTGGTGGAAGTATTAGGCTATACTCCACAAAGAAAAAATAACCAGTAAGTATGAAACAAGCTATTTGCGGCTACCATAAAGACCAAGAAGATGATTGGGTGGCCGAATTAGAATGCGGTCATTTCCAGCACGTTCGCCATAAGCCGCCCTTTTTTAATCGGCCTTGGGTGGAAACACTTGAAGGTCGTAAAACAATGTTGGGTTCTGAGTTAAATTGTGTAAAATGCGAAGAAAAATCAAGCAACGGTATTAATTAACTATGCGATCCTTTAGTTTTTCCTCATTAGCATTCATTATTATAGTTTCTTTATTCTCAAATAGAGCAATAGCGCAAATAGAATCTTTAGATGGCTGGATACCTTTCGAGCTAGTAAAAAACCATGTAACCATAACAGTTTTAATAAAAAACAAGCCAATCACAGCAATCATTGACACAGGTGCCAATGTCAGTGCGATAAGCAAAAAAACTCAAAAAAAGTTAAAGTTAAGAAAATCCTCTGACATGATGAATATTTATGGAACCGTAGGTAAAAGACTTTTACCCCTTACTAAAAAAGTCAAAATAGAACTTAATCAAGATACTTATAAATGGCTTCAACTAGCAATAAATTCAAAACTTAAAAATATTGATCTGATTCTGGGAATGGACTTTATCCAAAAACCTGTTCTGCAAATTAATTATAAAGATAAATTAATACGGTTTACCGACAATGATGTTGTTAATTTCAATAAAGAAAAAAGCGTCCCGCTGAAATTGCGAAAAGGCTTATTATATACAACCATTCAATTAGAAGGCTCAGAAATTGAAATGTTAGTGGATACTGGAAATGCTGGAGATATGCTTGTGTCCCAGTCTTCAATTATTGAAAACTCAACTTTAATGGAAGCCCTAGAGAGTAAGGATCTTCATGAAAAAAAATCAGGGATTCATAAAGCTTCATTAGCTTATAAAAATAATAAAGCAAATTATATTTTGATAGGGCATAACAAAATTAAGGACGTAGAATACAAAGTAATTTTTAATGATAATGACCACAAACAAAGGTTAAATGTTATTGGCTATAATGTTTTGCAAAATTTCATAGTATCGATTGATCGCAAAAACAAGTTAATGATGCTTGAACCAATCGTTGTAGAAGGCATATAAAAAGTCAAGTTTTTGGAGCCAAAAGAATACTGACTATGATACGAACTGCCAGCGTAACTGATGCGCAAACCATTGCCAAAATTTATAATCATTATATTAAAACTAGTATTATCACCTTTGAAACCAAGCCAGTTCCCAGTCAAGACATGGCTAACCGGATAGAAGAGACTCTTACTCAACAACTGCCTTACCTCGTAATTGAAGAAGAGAATAAAATTGTCGGTTATGCTTACGCCAGCAAATGGAAAGGTCGTTGCGCCTATCGTTTTTCAGTTGAAGCGACGGTTTATTTAGCGCCGAATGTTACCGGTAAAGGCTATGGCACCCGACTCTATCAGCAATTGTTCGAGGAGTTAGAATCTCTTAATTATCATGCGGTCATAGCTGGCATTTCTTTGCCCAATCCTACCAGCATAGCTTTGCACGAAAACATGGGTATGCAAAAAGTGGCTCATTTTAAGCAAGTCGGATTTAAGTTTGAACGCTGGATTGATGTCGGCTATTGGCAGAAATTTCTCTGATTAAATTGTCTAGTCGTTCACTAAAGTTTACATATTGGCACTCTATACTGACTTAAACGCTAAACAAGGAGTTTCTGCGTGAAAATATTCTTAATGCCAATATGGCCATTATTGTTATTGACTTTTTTATACAGCCCGCAGAGCCTATCTGCTGAGCAGGGATACTGCCCCGACAAAGGTGGATATGGACAAGAAATTTGCAAGAAAATAGATGCCACGGTTCATGGTAATCCTGAAAAAGGTTGCCCTGGCAAACAAAGCTACTTATCCGGTGGCAACTGTTATACCTGTCCGTCAGGATACAAAAGAGCTAGCCTTGGTCGTAAAATGACTCACCCCCAAGCCTGTCAAAAAAGAGGACTTTTTAAAAAGGAGTATACGGCTGCGTCTTTCCAAAAAGATGCATTTGGCTGTCCTTCAGGTCAGTTTAAACATAAAAGAAAATGTAAATCCTGCCCACCCGCTACTAAGCGACAACATGTTGCGGGGATTGATAGCGGTCACTGCAAAGTACCCAAGGAGCATTACTGTGACCCAGGCTTGGTTTTAGCAAAACAACCTCCTAACAACTTACTTAATCGGTTTGGCAATTGGCTCGGCTTAAAATCGAGAAAGCTGTGCTCTGAGCCGTTTGATATAACCACCTTTGCGGCTAATGCTGCAGGGGCTGATGAAGCCGCAGAAATATTAGCAGGAATTGTGAATTTAGTAATACGCTTAAGTCAGCAAGATGAAGCCACTAAAGAAAAGGTTCGAGAACTCAAGAAAAAAATCAAGAAAAAGCAATTAGCCGAAGCGGTAGCGATTTTACAAGAGTTTGACGAGTATAATGATCTAATCGATACTGCCAGAGAAGCAGGCCAAGTATCAGTCTCTATTGGTTTTGGTGGCGATGCTTCTTTAGGTATAGGTACACAATTTGAGTTTGGTTTAGCCGTGAATATTCTACCAGAAGAGTTAGTTAAATACGGTGCCCATAGTTTTACCAAGGGGGTGTCTGCAGGTATTGATGGAAGTATTACGGTAGGTATATGGGGGAACCGTTTTGAGACCGGGTACTCGCAAGGTTTAGTCGTTGAAACTAATGCAGACTTTGGCGTTGGTGTGGGGGTCTGGTATAGCTATTTTACGCCAGAAAATGGACAGCCCGAGCTACTAGGATTTACGGTTTCAGGCGGCGCAGGATACAGTCTTGAGATTGGTGAATACAATGAGGTTTATACCAAAGTAAAATAAACGCCATGATTTCGCGCAAAAAGAAGCAGCAAGAAATAGTACCATTGATATATGAGGTACTTAATTTTATGCTGTCGAAGTTCGCGTAACTCCTACGTCTTAATTCTTGTATAGTTATTTTGAAAGGAGATACTTATGAAAATGCCTGATGGCTTTGGCGCCATAACACCTTATTTATTCGTGGATAAAGCCAGTGAATATGTTGATTTCTTAAAAGCTGCCTTTAATGCCGAAGAACTGAGCCGAACTATGCGTGGAGAGCGAGTAACCAATGCTTGCTTATCTATCAATGAAGCTCGGCTTTTTATTAGCGACGTAACGGATGACTACCCTGCTATGACCACTTCTATTTATTTGTATGTTGAAGATGCGGATACATCGATAGCTCAAGCCGTTTCTGCCGGAGGTCAATGTGAGATGCAAGCCACTGATGAGCCTTGGGGTGATCGGACAGGCGGTATTCGAGATCAATGGGGTAATATCTGGTGGATTTCGCAGCACCTTGGCCTAGGCTGAAAAACTTTGTTACATGCTAAAATTGAGCATCGACAAACAAATACCTAAGATAAACAAGTCACCATTATTGGGGGAAATCATGAAACTGAGACAGATGAAATTAGCGTTGGCCGCTAGTGCCTTAGCCATCGCGTTATCGGCTTGTGCACAGCACAGTAGCTACAAAAAAGAATATCAATTTGCTAAAGCCAATTCGGCCAAACTAAAAAGTGTGATGGATGCTCGCAGCGCCGAGGATAAGCAGCGCGACACTTGGCGAAAACCGGCTGAAACTTTAGCCTTTTTCCGAGTCGAGCCTGGTATGACCGTGGCCGAAGTCCTTCCGGGCGGCGGCTGGTATAGTAAAATCATCGCCGATTATTTAGGCTCGCAAGGTACTCTTTACGGCATTAATTATGATGAAGACATCTGGCCACGCTTTGGATTTTTCAACGAAGCGCGGATCAAAGAGTTGGTCGCATCTACCGCCAAATTCCCTGAAACCGTAGCTAAAGTGAGTAATAGCGGCGTCAAAGCACGCGGCTTTACCTTTAGCAATGCGCCAAATGAGCTTGCCGGAACGGTAGATCGAGTCTTAGTGATCCGCGCCTTACACAATCTCAACCGTTTTGAAAGCGAAGGCCAATACCGCAGCAAAGCGATTAAGGCTATGCATGCATTATTGAAAAAAGGCGGTATGGTCGGCTTGGTTCAGCATAAAATCCCCGAAACTGCCGATGATGCTGGAGCCAATGGGCAGCGAGGTTATTTAAAACAATCGGATGTTATCGAAATGTTTGAAAACCAAGGATTTGAACTGGTCATGAGCAGCGATATGCATGCCAACCCCAAAGATCAACCCAGCGCTACTGATGTGGTATGGCGTTTAGCACCTTCTTTCGCTACCAGCCGCGATAATCCTGAGCTGAAAGCCAAAATGCAAGCGATTGGTGAATCTAACCGGATGACCTTACTCTTTAGGAAGAAATAAGCAAAAAAATAGCTCTCTAGTTTAAGCTTGCCTTAAAATAGAGAATAAGACGCAAAGCCAGCTTTTAGGCTGGTTTTGTTGTTTTTAACTTATTTGGACACTCAAAAGCCAAGCCTGAGTTAAATTTCCATTCATCATAGCTATTGGTTAGAATAGAGCAACGAAAACAGTTCTCCCCAAGTATGTCGATAATATTAAAAACTCCTGAGCAGATTGAAGGTATGAGAGTGGCTGGTCGCCTAGCTGCCGAGGTGCTGGAAATGATTGGCCAACACGTCAAAAAAGGTGTGACCACCGAAGAGTTAAACCGGATCTGTCATGAGCATATCGTTAAGGTGCAAGCTGGTTATCCTGCCACTTTAAATTATGGCGGCCAGCCCTACCCTATGCCGCTTGATGATGAAGGCAATCCTACCGTTCCTTTTGGCGAAGGTGGCTTTACTAAATCCATCTGCACTTCAGTTAACGATGTGGTTTGTCATGGTATTCCCAATAAAAAGCCCTTGAAAAATGGCGATATTTTCAACCTAGACGTGACCGTAATAAAAGATGGCTTTCATGGCGATACCAGCAAAATGTTTGTAGTTGGCGAAGCCACACCGCAAGCAAAAAAACTGATGCAAGTTACTCAAGAGTCTCTCTATCTGGCGATTGATATGGTAAAACCTGGAGCACGTTTAGGCGATATTGGTTATGCGATTCAAAAGTACGTGGAAAGGCAAGGCTATTCCGTAGTACGTGAATATTGTGGACATGGCATTGGTGAAGTATTCCATGAAGAACCGCAAGTAACCCACTATGGTCGACCAGGTACTGGAGTTGAGCTACAAGAAGGCATGACTTTTACCATAGAGCCAATGGTAAACTTTGGTAAACGCAACGTAAAACTTAATAAAAAAGATGGCTGGACGGTGACTACAAAAGATCGCTCTTTATCCGCCCAGTGGGAACATACTCTGTTGTGTACTGCTAACGGTGTTGAGGTCTTAACCAAGCGCCAAGAAGAATCGTTTTAGCACTTTAAATTTTTACTGTGGCCGCTTCCGACAAATATCAGTACCTTCCCAAAAGCTCTGAAATCTTAAAAGTTTCCGAACAACCCAATGAGCGTCTAAAAACCTATAAGAAGCATTTGAAACGCGGAATTGAGAATATTATCGATCAATTCCAAAAAGGTACCAGTATCAACCAGTTGCTCAAGGCTCGTAGCACTTTTATTGATCACATCCTAAGCATTAGCTGGAAACAATTCGCCATTGACAATGATACCGCCTTGATTCCAGTAGGTGGCTATGGCCGCCAAGAATTGCAGCCTTTTTCTGATATTGATATTTTGATTTTAGTTAATGATCAAAGTTGCACCAAAAATCTCGAAGCTTGGATTGCCTTTTTATGGGATATTGGCCTAGAGGTAGGTCATAGCGTACGTAATCTTAAGGATTGCAAAACCCTTGCCGTCGACGATATTACCATTGCCACCAGCTTAATGGAGTCGCGCTATTTGTGTGGCGACAAAAATTTGTTTAAGCAATTGACAGCATTATTACAAGATGATGAGTTTTGGCCTGCGAAAGCATTTTTTCAGGCCAAAGTAACCGAGCATCGACATCGCCATAACAAATTTGAAGATACTTCCTATAACTTAGAGCCGAATATAAAGTCGAACCCTGGAGGATTGCGCGATATTCAGGTCATCCAGTGGATCTCGTTACGACAATTTAAATCTACGAGTCTGCATGATCTAATTAACCATCAAATTTTTACTCGGCGTGAATATAGAAACTTAATTAGTCATCAACAATTTCTAAGAAAAATCCGCTTTGCTTTACATGCCTTAGCCGGCAAACGCGAGGATCGTTTATCTTTCGAACACCAAAAGACCGTTGCTCAATGGCTTGGGTATGAAGATGACGAAAAGAAACTGGCGGTCGAATATTTGATGCAACGCTATTACCGTTCAGTGATGGCCATTCGGAATTTAACGGAACTGTTTATTCAAATCTTTGAACAAGAATACTTAACAGAATCTATAGCAGATAACATTATTCCGTTGGATGAAGATTTTTTTATTCAAAATAAACGAATCGGAACTCACGATCCCGAACTATTCAAAAAGAAACCCGAAACCTTAATTAAAATTTTTACTTACATTTCCCTCGATCCGGAAATCAAGCAAATTCAAGCAAAAACTTTACGACAAATTCGCTCAAGTCAGCAAATCATCAATAAAAAATACCGAGAATCAGCGCTGAATATTAAGGCTTGGTTGGAGTTCTTATCCACCAAACAACTAACCAGTCGTGGTTTTGCTTTAATGAAAAGAACCAATGTGTTAGGTGCTCTAATTCCAACGTTTGCTCGAATTGAAGGTCAAATGCAGTTCGATTTATTTCACGCTTACACTGTCGATGAGCACACCCTGTTCTTATTGCGTCACATTATTCGTTACAACAAGCCGGATTGTCAGTTAGAGTTTCCAATCTGCAGTAAAATCATGCAAACCTTGGTTGATCCTACCCCGCTCTACTTGGCTGCCATCTTTCACGATATTGGCAAAGGTCGTGGCGGCGATCATTCCGAGCTAGGGGCCGTCGATGCTCTTGAGTATTGCCAATCATTAGGGCTTGAAGAGCGAATTTCACAACTGGTTTCTTGGCTGGTGAAAAACCACCTAATCATGTCATTAATCGCGCAAAGAAAAGACATCAGCGATCCTGATGTTATCGAAGCTTTTGCTAAAAGAGTGCCTTCAATTTTACACTTGGAACTACTTTACGTGCTGACCGTTTCGGATATAAGAGCGACCAACCCGACTTTATGGAATTCTTGGAAAGAGTCTTTGCTAAAAGAGCTGTTTTTAGCCACCAAATACTATCTAAGTCAATCAACACCAAGGACTAATCAAGAAGAAATGCTGCAAGATACTCGCCAGCAAGTGTTAGAGCAGTTCGCTAAAAGTGGCGAAAGTATTGAGCCAGTTAGAGAACTGTTACATGAACTCGGTGATGAATATTTATTGCGTTATCATCCTGAACAAATAATTTGGCAGCTCGAACAGCTACTGCCTCAGCAACAACACCTGACCGATCAACCTTATGTCGCAATTAAAAATCACCGCAGTCAGGCTGGAACCGAAGTTTTCATTGCGATTGAAGATCAGCCAGATCTGTTTGCTGCTATTGCTGCCCTTCTTAGCCAAAACCATTTAAATATTCAGGCGGCAACTTTATTCACTTCCCCTAAAGGCTTGTGTTTAGATACTTTTATTGTGCTGGATGAACAAGGTCAACCCTTATCCTATCAACAACGAATTACGGAAATACAAACTAAACTAATTCAAGAACTGGATAATATTCAGTCTATTTCACTTGATGTTAGCCGCGCCCAACCTAGTCGCTATAAACACTTTAATGTTCCAACTAAAATAAGTTTTAACCAAGACAAGGTGAACAATCTAACCGTGTTGGAACTTTCCGCTTTGGATAGACCGGCTTTATTGGCTAAAATTGGGCAAGCATTCCGTGACTGTCATGTTAAAATTCATTCAGCTAAAATTGTTACTTTGGGTGAAAAAGTAGAAGATACTTTTCTAATTAGCAAAAATAATAACCAGCCCATAACAGATCCAAAAGAATTAGCAGCACTCGAGCAAAGTATTTTGAAACTGCTCGATCATTAATCACGCTCGATCATAAATATAGGAAGCCTAAATGTCATTACAACAAACTATCGAAACTGCTTTTGATAACCGTGATCAACTATCTGTCGATCATGCAGCTGTCGAAATCAAACAAGCGGTTAGCGAAACGCTTGAACTGCTTGATTCGGGCAAAGCCCGAGTGGCCGAAAAGATTGATGGCCAATGGCACGTTCATCAGTGGCTAAAAAAAGCCGTATTACTCTCTTTTCGCTTAAATGATAATAAAGTAATCGATACGCCCTTGGCGCAATTTTACGATAAGGTACCAATGAAATACCAAGGTATGAGCGAACAAGAGTTTCGCCAAGCCGGTACTCGAGTAGTTCCTCATGCCATCGCACGCCACGGTGCTTTTATTGCCAAAAACGTAGTCTTGATGCCTAGCTACACTAATATTGGTGCTTATATTGATGAAGGCACTATGGTGGATACTTGGGCTACGGTGGGTTCTTGCGCGCAAATTGGTAAAAACGTCCACCTTTCTGGCGGCGCGGGGATTGGCGGGGTTTTAGAACCGTTACAAGCTGGTCCTACAATCATAGAAGATAACTGCTTTATTGGCGCTCGCTCAGAAGTGGTTGAAGGCGTTGTGATCGAAGAAGGTTCTGTCTTATCAATGGGCGTTTTTATCGGCCAAAGCACAAAAATTTATAACCGCTTAACCGACGAAGTCACTTATGGTCGAGTAGCTGCCGGATCGGTAGTGGTGCCAGGTTCTTTACTAGCAGAGAATGGTAAATACAATTTAAACTGCGCTGTCATCGTTAAGCAGGTTGATGCTAAAACCCGCTCAAAAACCTCTATCAACGACTTATTGAGAATGGATTAGGAGCTTATTTATGGTAAAAATTTATGGCATCCCTAATTGTGACACAGTACGAAAAGCCGTGAAATGGTTGGAAGCTCAAGCAATTGAACATGAGTTTATCGACTATCGAAAAAATCCGCTCGCTAAAGCGGAAATCGCGCGCTGGGATAAAGCTATCGGCTGGGAGTCTCTATTAAATAAACGCTCTACCGCGTGGCGCCCACTAGAACAAAGCGTTAAAGATACTATCGATCGTGAGTCTGCCTTACAACTAATGCTCGATAAGGTAACCTTGATCAAGCGCCCGGTTTTAGTCAAAGGCGATGCGATCTATTTAGGTTTTAAACCTGAGCAGTATCAAGAGATTTTTAGTTAATGGCATCTTCTGTGAAGAGCGAAACTATGATCAACAGCGAAGTTTTAGAGTTGGCAAAAAATTTGATCAATCGTCAATCAGTAACGCCCGAAGATGCTGGTTGCCAACCGATGATGATGGATTATTTGGCCAAGCTTGGGTTTGAAAATGAAACGCTAAATTTTGCAGATACCAAGAATTTTTGGGCTCTAAAAAATGGCGTTACTCAAGGCCAAACTCCTGTCTTTGTTTTTGCAGGTCATACTGACGTGGTTCCAGCGGGTAATCTATCCGACTGGCACACGGATCCGTTTGTCGCCACCATCAATGAGGGCTATCTTTTTGGTCGTGGGGCTGCCGATATGAAAAGCAGCCTTGCAGCCATGTTAGTTGCTACCAAGAAGTTTATACATGACTATCCAGAGCATCGAGGATCTATCGGTTACCTTATTACTAGCGATGAAGAAGGCCCTTTTATCAATGGTACTGTAAGAGTTGTTGAGGAACTACAAAAACGCAACCAAGCTATTGATTATTGCATTGTTGGCGAGCCATCTAGCAGCGAGTCCTTTGGGGATGTGATAAAAAATGGTCGTCGAGGTTCGCTAACTGGTTTTCTGACTATCAAAGGTAATCAAGGTCATGTGGCCTATCCGCATCTTGCTGATAATGCCATTCATAAATCTTACCAAGCCTTGTTAGATTTAAGCCAGATCGAATGGGATCAAGGCAATGATTTTTTCCCTGCAACTAGCTTTCAAATTGCTATTGAGCGCTCCGGTACCGCAACCAATGTGATCCCTGGCGAAAAATACGTCGAATTTAATTTTCGCTATTCTACCGAGACTCATGCCGAGCAACTCAAATCGCGAGTTCAAACGCTACTTGATGGACACCAACTTGATTATGAGTTGGACTGGAAGCTCAATGGCGAACCTTTTCTAACGCCACAAGGCGACTTGTTACAGGCCTCTAAAAATGCCATTCAAAAAGCTTGCGGCTTAGAGACTCAAGCCCTGACCACTGGCGGTACTTCGGATGGCCGCTTTATCGCCAAAACTGGGGCACAAGTGGTAGAAATAGGCCCGGTTAATAAAACCATTCATAAAGTAAATGAATGCGTTAACATTTCGGATTTACAATTGTTGGTAGACGTGTATTACCAAATTATGCAAGAACTGGTGGCTTAATGATTCAAGATACAGGCTCTGCGAGCATGATGAGTGACCAACAATTGATTGGATTGGATCAAGCACACCTGCTTAAGATCGAGGATAACTCCGAATTGTTGGGGCAAAAATTTCAGTGCCATCACGAAGTTTTAATTCCGCTTGCCAAATTAATCCGACAATCCGAAAAAGATGGGATTCCATTACGAGTTGTCAGTAGCTACCGTTCGTTTGAGCAGCAGTTAGCCATTTGGAATCGAAAATACTACCAAGATATTTTGCTTAATCTACGCGATGGCAGTCAAGTTTCTTCTCAAGAATTAGCGGGCAAAGAAAGAGTTGATGCGATTTTGCATTATTCGGCTATTCCAGGAACCAGCCGTCACCATTGGGGCACCGACTTTGATCTATTTGATGCTGGCGCTATCGATCAGGGCTATCAAGTCAAGCTCACCGAACAGGAGTTTTCCGAACAGGGGCCTTGTGCCAATTTGCATCAATGGTTAGAAGAAATGATGCAAGATTATGGTTTTTTTAAACCCTATGCCAATGATCTTGGCGGTGTTGCCTGCGAGCCTTGGCACTTAAGCTATCAGCCAATCGCTCAGCCTGCGTTAAAAGAATTCCCGCAGCAACTGCTACGAGCGACTCTTGAGGAATCTGACTTAGGCGGTAAAGAGTTTGTTTTACCCAGATTGGAATCTTTGCTACAAAAATACGTTTATCGCATTAATCAGGACTAATTATGTGGATGGCTTTTGGTGTTACTTCACTCATTTTCGCAATTCTATTTTCCGGGATCTGGGTTTTAAAACAATCCGCTAATAAATTTAAAATCCCTAAAGGGGTTAAATCGCAACCTTATGATGAGGATGAAGAAGATCAAAGCTAGTTAAATGTAAGAATTACTCCTGCTAACGGGATAAAAATTGTTTAAATATTGCTTTGGCTTCTGCCGTTTTTAGTAAACGCGAAAACTCGGCAATTTCTTGATCGATCACTTGGTGAATCTTCTCACGATCAAACTTCATCAACTCACGACTAGCCAGCAAAGCCGCTTGAGGTTTAGCCGCGAGTTTTTCTGCCTTTTCAGTGGCAAACTGCCAATAATCTTCACTGGCAACTACAGCGTTGATAATACCGTATTCTAAAGCCCTTTGCGCATTAAAAGCGTCTCCTGTTAAGAGCAGTTCAGCAGCTCTAAGCTGGCCGATCTGGCGTGAAAGTAAATAGCTCGAGCCTGCTTCAGCACACACACCTAAATTAACAAACGGCATGCTAAACACTGCTTCATTGGTGGCGTAAACTAAATCACAATGTAATAACAGAGTAGTACCAATGCCAATTGCAGGGCCGGAAACGGCCGCTATCATTGGTTTTTTAAGATCTGCGAGTTTATGTAGAAAAGTCGCGATAGGACCATCGGGATCTAACACGCTTTCGTCTAAAAAATCCGCAATATCATTACCCGCGCAAAAGCTGTGATGGCCGCCCTTAAACAAAATTACCGTAACATCAGGATCAAGCTCAGCCTTCGCTAGAAGTTTAGTCATGGCTTGATACATTTCACCAGTCAACGCATTTTTTTTATCCGTTCGATGCAGCTCAAGGTGAAACACCCTATTTTTCACAAAGCCTTGTACTAATTCGCTCATAATTTGTACTTTTCCTGAAGGTTACTATAAGGTACATTAGAAACAGTATAGCCTTTAATAATAAAAAAAATAAACAGTAGCCACCGACTGATGGAAAATTTTAATAAGGAATTCAGTATGAAACCATTTTTGTTGCGTCTAAAGCGACCAGGGCTAGTAGCAGCTATCACTCTTATGGCTATTCTTTTAGCCAATCTCTTTAATTACTTCATTTGCATCTACTTTCATGGCGAATTTACTCGCATTGATTTCCTTAAGTCAACTTTTATTCCGCTCATGCTTGCGCCTATGATTTCTTGGTATCTGGTAGGAGCCACTTTTAAGCTAGCCGTCACAGAAAGAGAGCTTAAAAAACTAACTACCTACGATAGCCTAACTCAGCTGTTTAGTAGAACAGCCTTTTTACAGCGAGCCGAAAAATTATTGCAAACAGCAAACTCAGAAAAAAAGCCATTTTGCATTATGGCATTGGACTTGGATTATTTTAAAAAAATAAACGATAACTTTGGGCATGATGCGGGAGATTATGTACTTTATAAATTTGGCCAATTGATCAAAAATCTGGGTATCAGCAATCACGTCTGCGGACGTATCGGCGGCGAAGAGTTTGCTTTTGCCTTAATAGATATGGATATCGAAGACTCTCAGCAATTTGCCGAGTTAGTACGAAAAAAATTAGCAAACACTATTTTAATTTATGACAGTAAAGAAATAAAACTGACTACCAGCATTGGTATTAGCAGTTACCAAGAGAATCTAACAAGCCTGAACGAACTGATGGTTCAAGCCGATAAAGCATTGTATCAAGCCAAGCGAAATGGCCGAAATCAGACTGTCACTTTTACCCAAAGCTTAAACTTCAAAGATTCGCTTCAAAGCCCTTCATGAAATCAATCAGTTTTTTCACCCCTTCTATCGGCATCGCATTGTAAAGGCTGGCGCGCATCCCACCAAAATCACGATGGCCTTTTAAGGCTGTCAAACCCGCAGCTTTTGCTTGCTCTAAAAACATCGGATCCAATTCTGGTTGCCGCAAAGTAAAAGCAACGTTCATCAGCGAACGGCTATCAGCAGCCACAGGTGAATGATAAAAGTCGGAGCTATCGATAAAGTCGTAAAGCATCTGCGCCTTTTGCTGATTGCGTTTTTCCATCGCTTCAACTCCGCCCTGCTCCAATAACCATTGGAATACTAACCCGGCCAAATAGATCCCAAAGCTCGGCGGCGTATTATACAAAGAGCCATGTTTGGCCATCAGCGGGTACTGATACAAGCTTGGTACTCGTTGCGTTTGCATTTGTTCAAACAAGTCTTCACGGACAATAACTAAGGTCATACCCGAAGGGCCAATATTTTTTTGTGCACCGGCATAAATTAAAGCGTATTGCTCGATATCAATCGGTCGTGACAATATGTCCGAACACATATCACAAACCAATTTCCCTCGAAATTGTTGCGGCTCTTGGGAAAATTGCACTCCAACAATGGTTTCGTTAGAAGTAAAGTGCAAATACTTAGCCGAGTCATCAAGTTGCCAATTACTTTCAGACACTATCCCAAGTCCAGCGTCGGTTTGTTCAAAAGCTGTTTGAACATGAATTGTGCCAAAAGCTTGCGCTTCCTTAATTGCCTTCTTAGACCAATGCGCCTGCTCAAGATAGTTGGCGCTGTCATTAGGAGCTAAAAAATTCATCGGCACCATGGCAAACTGATGGGAAGCACTGCCGTGCAGAAAGAGCACTTTATAGTGCTCAGGAACCTTTAAAAGCTGTCTTAAATCTGCTTCGGTTTGATCCAGCAGGGCTTGAAATTGCGGCGTTCTATGACCCAACTCCATTACCGAACAGCCCTGTTGATTCCAGTTTAATAACTCCGCTTGAGCCCGCTGTAACACCTCGGTTGGAATAGCCGCAGGACCCGCCGAAAAGTTAAAAGAGCGATTATTAACAGCCTTATTCATATCGGTTTTAACGGTTATTCTTCACCAGCTTCTTCAGTTTCAGATGAGACTTCATCAGCAAGCTCATCGATTTCTTCATCGTCTTCTAGCTCGACAATTCGCTGTAGCCCGACTAGATTTTCACCATCGTCAAGTTTGATCAGGCGAACCCCTTGGGTATTCCTGCCCATTACGCGAATATCATCAACCCCAGTACGAATCAAGGTTCCACCTTTACTGATCAACATCACTTCATCACCATCAATCACAGGAACTGCGCTGACTACCGCGCCATTTCGTTCAGACATCTGGATAGAAATCACACCCTGACCACCGCGACCGCGCAGAGGATGATCTTCCATCGCGGTACGCTTACCATAACCATTTTCGGTAGCGGTTAAAACTGAACCATTTTCTTCAACAACCACCATCGCAATGACCTTAGCGCCATCCAACAAACGGATACCGCGCACCCCTTTTGCAGTACGCCCCATAGCTCTAACGTTAGCTTCATCAAATCGAATCACTTTACCCGCATCGCTGAACATCATCACATGGTTACTACCATCAGTTTTTGCCACGCCGATTAACTCATCGTCATCCATAATGGTTAAGGCGATAATGCCATTGGCACGAGGACGCGAGAATTGCTCTAAAGAAGTTTTCTTCACAGTACCGTTAGCCGTTGCCATAAAGACGTATTCATCTTCTTTATACTCACGAATTGGCAAGATAGCGCTAATTTTTTCGCCTTCTTCGAGTGGCAAAACGTTCACAATCGGTTTGCCGCGCGAACCACGACCAGCATTAGGCAACTCAAATACCTTGAGCCAATACACCTTACCGCGAGAAGAAAAACATAGAATGGTGTCATGGGTAGAAGCAACTAGTAATTTTTCAATAAAGTCTTCATTCTTCATCTTAGTGGCTGACTTACCACGACCACCGCGGCGTTGCGCCTTGTATTCGGATAAAGCTTGATACTTAACATAGCCTTCGTGCGATAAGGTAACCACCACATCTTCTTCAGAAATCAGATCAGCAATGGTTAGATCCAATTTACTTTCTAAAATTTCAGAGCGGCGTTCATCGCCAAACTCTTCTTTTACCTGATTAAGTTCTTCGCGGATCACTTCGAGTAAACGCTCAGTGCTCATCAAAATGTGCAACAACTCTTCGATAGCGCCTAACAAATCTTTATATTCACCCAAGATTTTGTCATGCTCAAGCCCTGTCAACTTATGCAAACGCAAATCCAAAATAGCTTGCGCTTGCGCTTCCGATAGCCTGTAAACATCGTCATGAAAACCAAACTCAGCGGCTAAATCTTCTGGTCGGCAAGCTTCGGTTCCAGCACGAGCTAACATTTCAGAAACTTGCCCTGGTTTCCAAGCACGCGCTATTAATTCCGCTTTCGCTTCTTTAGGCGTTGGCGACTGCTTGATAAGCTCAATCACTTCATCGATATTAGCAAGCGCAATCGCTAAACCTTCAAGAACATGGGCTTTTTCCCGCGCCTTGCGCAGTTCATAAATAGTACGGCGAGTGACAACTTCACGACGGTGAGTCACAAAGGCATCTAAAGCATCTTTAAGGTTAAATAAACGTGGCTGACCATTATCAAGAGCCACCATGTTAATACCGAAAACGTTTTGCATTTGCGATTGGGCGTAAAGATTGTTCAATACCACTTCTGGCACTTCACCTTTACGCAGCTCAATTACCATGCGCATACCGTCTTTATCTGACTCGTCGCGCAAACCAGTAATGCCATCAATTTTCTTATCTTTGACTAGTTCGGCAATTTTTTCTAACAAACGTGCTTTGTTAACTTGATACGGCAGTTCAGTTACCACGATCGAATCTTTGCCACTTCTTTCGTCCGTTTCGATATGACTGCGGGCACGCAGATAAATTTTACCTCGTCCCGTTCTGTAAGCATCGACAATACCCGCTCGGCCATTGATGATGGCCGCAGTTGGGAAGTCCGGTCCTTTGATATATTCCATCAATTCAGTCAAGGTTATATCCGGGTTGTCAATCAGCGCTAAGCAGCCCTCTACAACCTCATTTAAGTTGTGCGGCGGAATATTGGTCGCCATACCGACGGCAATACCCGAGGAGCCATTGACCAGCAAGTTGGGAATACGGGTTGGTAAAACTGTTGGCTCACTTTCCGAGCCATCATAGTTTTCTTCAAAATCAACCGTTTCCTTGTCTAGATCCGCCAATAATTGGTGCGCCATTTTGTCCATTCGCACTTCGGTATAACGCATCGCCGCGGGAGAATCACCATCGACCGACCCAAAGTTTCCTTGGCCATCTACTAACATATAGCGTAACGAAAAGGGCTGGGCCATCCGCACGATAGTATCGTAAACCGCAGTGTCACCATGCGGGTGGTATTTACCGATGACATCACCAACCACACGAGCCGATTTTTTATACGGCTTGTTAAAATCATTACCTAGCACGTCCATGGCGTATAAAACCCGTCTGTGAACCGGTTTTAAACCATCCCGAACGTCTGGCAAAGCCCGTCCGACGATAACGCTCATGGCATAATCTAAGTAGGAGTTTTTTAATTCATCCTCAATATTAATAGGAAGAATTTCTTTGGCGACTTCACCCATTATAAAAACCTTTTATTTTCAATATGTTATGGCACTTTTAGATTTGATATATTGTTTGTTTTTTGAGCAGCAAAAATGGCCCAATACAAACATGAAATTATAGCATAAGCCCCCTTTCTAGCGAGATTTTCCTAGCGGAAAATACCCGTGTTCTAGGCTAGAGCAAATAATTTTTAGTTCTGAAATTAGCCGCGTTATAATTAACCTTAAAGTGGTCATTTTTTACCCATTTCTGTAGCTTATAAAGCTCTCGAGTTATAAGCTATGGAATTCAAACAGCAGAACTCTTAAATAGAAATAATAACAGCGCAAAGCCTAATACAATGGTCGACACTATGCCGCAAAATCCATCACCACTGAGCAATTTCATTAGCCCTCAAAAGGCTGAACTACGGATTGATGCTAAACAGCTGATGGCGCCAGCGGCAAACTCAGCCGCCTTTCAGTGGCTTGACTATCACAGTTTAATTATCGACCAAGGCTTGGTTATTGACGTAATTCCTACCGCTCAAGCCCACAAACAGTACCAAACCAAACAACACTATAAGCTTAGCCAACAACTACTTATGCCCGGACTGAGTAACCATTACTGTTCATTGGGCGCAAGTTTATTCCAACACTTAGGGCTCGAACTACCAACTCAGCTCCGTTGGCAAAATTACCTCATGCCAGCAGAGCAAAAATTTGTTAGTGAAGAACTGATCGAGGTTGCCACTGAATATTCCATTGCTCAATCGTTATTCGCCGCCACTACGAACTTTTCAACTCACTATTTTTTTCCGCAGGTAACTGCAAAAATCGCTAAAAAACATAAGCTCAATTGTAAAATTGGGATCTGCATTAACCCTAGCTTTAGCCTGCCCAATTTAAGCTCAGAGCAACAACTGGCTAGCGGCCTACAATTAATAGACGACTACAAACATCAACAGCATATCGAGTTTGGCTTCTCCATTCCGAACCTTAATACGGTTAGTAATGATTTTCTCAACAAGCTCGCTTCGGTTAGCAACGAACTTGCGCTCTCGATTGATGTTTCATTTAACCGTTTAACAACGACCAGTACTGATCACTCCAAGCAGCGGCCTATTCAGCGTTTAGCCAATTTTGGTTTGTTGTCCCCAGACTTAAATATTCACAATCCAGTTCGCTTGCAGCGGCAAGAGTTAAAAACTATGGCTGAGAGTGGCTCCACACTTATTGTCAGTCCCTCCGCAGCTTGCCTAGCAGCCGACGGTTACCCGCCGCTTTCAGAATTTGTTACTTTAGGTGGTAGTTTTGTTATCGGCAGCGATAATCTAGCGAGTCATAACTTGAATATGCTTAAGGAGCTCAACAGCCTTGCCTTAACCAGCAAGCTAATTGCCAATTCAGCAACCGCGACCAATGCCGACCAAGTGCTTGCTGCCGCTTTGAAGCCCACCTTGCAGGCGCCCATTGTGAGTAGCCAGACTCTTGGCTTTAGCAAAGGTAGTGAAGCGACTATTTGCGCGGTTAACCTAGACACTGCTATGAATTTAGATGGCAAGGCTCAAACAGAACAAACTATTGCTCATGATCCTAGTCAACAAATAGTTTATACTGGCGGCCAGCACAATATCAGCCACCTTTGGCACAAGGGTGAAACAAAAATAGTGGACGCTAGACTCTGTAGTAGCGAAATACAGGAGCAGCAAAAATCCGTCAATCAATGGCTTAATACCATCAATCAACGAAAGTATTAACCAACCAAGATATTAACCAATAAAGACAGTAGCATGAATACGCAAAATGTAGATCAACATGAAATTTCTAAATTTGAGCAAATGGCTTCTCGTTGGTGGGATAAAAGTGGTGACTTTAAACCGCTTCATGATATCAATCCGCTACGCTTGGGCTTTATCCTTGAACATGCTAATGGCCTTACTGGCAAAAAAGTATTGGATATTGGCTGTGGTGGAGGAATTTTAACGGAGTCCATGGCGAAGGAAGGTGCAACAGTTACTGGAATCGACATGGGTGAAATGCCCTTAGAGGTAGCCAAGCTGCATTTACTTGAATCTCAGCTTGAAATCGACTACCAACGCAGCACCGCGGAAGAGTTTGCCGAGCAGCATGCAGAACAATTTGATGTGGTAACTTGCCTAGAAATGCTGGAACACGTGCCCGATCCAAGCTCCATCATCAAAGCCTGTCGCAAGCTAGTCAAGCCCAATGGTCATGTCTTTTTTTCGACCATTAACCGTAATCCTAAGAGTTTTTTATTTGCAATTGTTGGTGCGGAATACCTTTTGCAAATGCTGCCAAAAGGCACTCACGATTTCAAAAAATTCATCCGCCCTTCAGAGCTTGAATCTTGGGCCAGACCGGCAGGTTTAAGCTTTGAACACATGACCGGAATGCACTATAACCCCTTAAGTAAAAAGTACTGGCTAGCGGATAATGTTGATGTAAATTATATTGTCCATTGCTTACCTCAAGAAATCTCTAATAGCTCTAGCTCAAAAGACGCATGAGCCGTTCAGAAACCGCCATAAGTCAAACCATAAAACATCAAGTCAAGGCGGTCTATTTTGATCTTGATGGTACTTTGCTGGATACCGCTCCTGATATGGCGCTTGCACTCAACATTCAGCTTGAGAAGCATCGAAAAGCAGCCCTACCCTATCCAACCATTCGACCATGGGTATCGCACGGCGCAGCAGCTTTAATAAAGTTAGGTTTTGGCATAAGGCCTGAACATAGCGACTTTGACAGTTACCGTTTAGAGTACTTAGAAATTTATCAGGCCAATTTGTCGGTCAATACTCAGCTTTTTTCGGGGATGGAGAAACTACTAAAAGCTTTAGAAACCCGCCAGATAAGGTGGGGCGTGGTGACTAACAAACCTGAGTTTTTGACCATACCGCTACTGAAAGACTTGAATTTATACCATCGTTCTTCCTCAGTAATTAGCGGTGATACGATTAAACCTAGTAAGCCAAGCCCAACCCCGCTTTTTTTAGCCTGCTCGCAAGACAAGGTAACTCCTAATCAAGCAATTTATGTTGGAGATGCCATTCGGGATATTCATGCGGCTAAATCCGCTGGTATGCTGGCTATCGCCGCCAAATACGGCTATATCAATCCAGAGGATAACTTTTCGGCTTGGCCATTTGATCTGGCGATTGCTTCGCCAGAAGAATTATTCGCGCACTTAAATTTGAGTTGATTGAAATCCTTCAATTTATCAACTGATTAAAATCAAGTTTACCTTTTTTTAGCATGGCTTTTAATTCCTTGATCGGTTGCGGTTTAGCAAATAAGAAGCCTTGGACCAAGATTCCGGGCTTAGCTTGTAATACTTTCAATTGCTCCGCTGTCTCGACTCCCTCGACAATTGTGATGAGTTCATTTTCTTGGACTAAGCTAATAATTGCTGATAAGAAATTTTTGGCTTTACTTGAATTGTCATTATCAATTTTATTAACAAAAGACTTGTCTACCTTGGCGCCACTAATGGGTAGTTGCAATAAGTGAGAAATCGAAGAAAAACCTGTTCCGAAATCATCGAGAATCACCTTCACGCCAAATTGATTTAATTCTTTTATCTGCGAAATACTAAAATCAAGATCACGCACCTCTTCACTTTCGGTAATTTCAATATGAATAGAATCACCCTGTAAATTATAGGACTTGAGGGTTTCAATAATATAAGAGGCTGTGTTTTTGCGACCTATATCTTTTGGGGACAAATTAATCGCCACCGACAAAGACAAACCTTGATCTCTGAGTTCAGCAACCTGCTTGATGGCTGAGTGGATAACCCACTGGCTAAGACTGGTGATTAAACTAGTTTCTTCGGCAAGCTTAACAAACAAGTTTGGATCTATTGGACCACGGATAGGATGCATCCACCTTAGCAAGGCTTCACAATAATAAATATTGCCCGAAGCAATATCGAAAACCGGCTGATAAACTAACTTTAGATCGTTATTATTAATCGCTTCGTGCAAGTCTTTTTCTAAATTTAAACGATAACGAGTTTGCTCACTATCGTAATTCTGATAAAACGCAAACAGCTCACCATCGGCTTTTGCTTTTTTTACAGCCACTTCAGCATTACTAATTAATTTATCACCAAGAATAGCATCTTTGGGGTAAAGGCTAACGCCAGCCTTTAAATTAGGCTTAACTTGAGTGTCACCAACGCTTAGCAGTTGAGAAAACTCATTAATAATAGTTTGGCTTAGTCGTGATAGATGGTAAGTATTTAAATCGGTTGCAACTATTGCAAATTCATCATCACCGGTTTTTGCAACAAAGTCTTCTTCCTTGATATTTTTTTGCAGAATGTCGACTAATTTTAAAATCACCTTATCACCAATACTTCGTCCATGCGCATTATTGATCGCATTTAAGCTGGCGATATCAAAACAAATCAAGCCAAAAGATAATTTGTTTATGGAAGATTTTTCAATCAAGTTTTTAAGGTGTTTCAGTAATAAATTTCGGTTAGGCAGCCCGGTAAAGTTATCGTAATTAGCGATTTTGTGTAATGTTTTTTCATTTTCTTTATTCTTAGTTATGTCCCTAAAATTACTCACAATTGCCTTAACACTGGGATCAGCCAATAAGTTGGTTAACGTATTCTGCACCCAAAGCAAACGCCCGTCCCGAGCCACCAACCGATATTCTTTAAGCTCGACTGACTTACCGGGCTTATCAGCAATATCCTGCCAAGCTTTAATCGGAATACTTCTGTCCGCCTCATAAACATAGTCAAGGGCATTGGTTGGCATAACCTCATAATCGGTGTAACCCAGCATATTTTTTGAGCTGTCGCTGGCAAATATCATATTGCCAGTCACATCATACAAGGCTACGCCATCAAAAGAGCGCTCAACCAAAGCCTCGTACAAGCGTTTACGGTTTTGTAATTCTGCTACCGCCATTTTTTCTTTAGTTAAATCACTAAAGTTAATCACCACACCATTAATATCGGGATCATGTAAAAAATTGGTAATGGTTGCCTTAACCCATAGGGTATCAACACCATTAAATTTCTTAAGTTCCAGTTCTTCAATATCGACTGGATTTTCTGGTGATGCTAAAACTTCTCGCCAAATACTATTGATTTTTTCTTTGCAAGAATCTGCAAAATATTCAGTGATATTCAAAATTGCTCGAAAAGATTCGTCATATTCAAGTAATCTATAGGCAGAATGTGAAGCATAATTGATATTGGCATCTCTATCGAAAACGACTATTGCGTCGAAAGCATTGTTAATTAATGCCTTGTACTTTTTCCGACTCTTTTCCAATTCTTTTCTGACATACTCTCTTTGGCTAATATCCTTAACCGTTGCCAACATATTTTCCGGTCCGTGCAACGTGACCGTGACTTCAACAGGAAAAACGCTGCCATCTTTACGACGATGCCAGCTGTTTATCGCAACCGGCTCTCCAGGCTTATAATCGTCGCGAATTTCCCGCAACAAAGTAGTTTTTTCGGAAACCTGAACATCAATATCTTTTACATTCATGGTAAGCAGCTCTTTCTTAGAATATCCCAATGAAATCACTGCTTGCTGATTCACATTTAAGATCTTGCCATTCGGCGCATGATAAAAAAGTGCATCACCCACATGATTAAAAATATCTTTATACAGCTCGGAAGTTTTTTTCTCCAGCGCTAAGTAGTAGTCACACTCTTTGAGTTTTTGCTCAAGCGTTTCAACTAGCAGCCCTTCGGCCAGATAACTACAGATCAACTTAATATTCTCAAGAGCGGCATGATTAAGAATTGGCGTTGCTTGCGAATTAACGATTGCAAGCACCAACATTTTAAGTTCACTGCTAAGCTGATGCTGGTAACAAACTGCTGTGGCTTCAGATGGTAATACGGAGTTATCGATAACTCGTAAAGCGGCTTCTTGTTGCTGCGAATCAAAGTAGGCGCTTGCTCTAAAACCATCAATAAAATGACATGCTTGCTCAGCAAGTCCATTGCTATTAGATGTATATTGGCAAGACCAATGCGTTTGCTCATTGGCTTGCGAGTAGATATTTAGAGACTGAATGAGAAAGTCCCCATTATCAAATTCCAAGCACGCCTTTATGGCTGCATCAACGGAAGCCGCAGGAACTAAAATTTGAAGTAGATTTTGCAAGCTTTGCGGTTGATTTTGCTTGGTGTTAAACATTCCTACCTGCATGATATCCTTGTCATTAATCCATTCTAATACAATCGCCTACGAAACGACATAAGAACTTTTTGTCCAGCTTAGATTAATCACTACGCCCTGCTGATTCTTGCGATTTCTAGCTTGAATAATAGCTTTGTGCTTTCTGGCAATTAATTTTGCCATATATAAACCCAAGCCTAAATTATCAGACTTTGGCTGTATTTTTGCATTCTCGCGATAGGACACCATTAAGTTAAAAATGGACTTCAACTGTTCAGGAATGATCGTAGGGCCTGAATTGCTCACTGATAGCACCAGCAAATCCTTATTTTGATTCAAGCTTAAAACTATTGGTTCTTTTTTATCGGAAAAATCGAGTGCATTAGTAATAATTTTATCCAGCATTTGCGCAAACAGTTCCTGATTGGCTTTAATCTTGACGGAGTTTACATTGCTAACGAATTCAAACTTGTACTCGCTCCAGCTTTGTTGATAGCTTTGGATAAGCTTTTTTAGCAAAGTAACCAGCTCTGTTTGCTGCATTGACACTTGCGCTACCGCCTCTTCAAGCCGGTTAGCCTCACTAAGTCGACTCAAAGTTAAACTCAAGCGTTTGCTACCTTGCTGTGCGCTAGCTAGCAAGGCCTTGTCTTCAGCAGAAAGCTTCGACATCGCCAGATTGTCCAGCGAAGAACTAATGATGGCGATTGGTGTTCTGAGTTCATGATTAAGGCGCGAAACCATTTTCCTATGATGTTCACGCTTTTGACCAGCGCGTTCATTAAAGTAATACAGGCTATTATAGAGTTGCGAAACTTCATCACTACCCTTAAGTTCGGCTTGATTGATTTCGACGCTGTCTAGATCTTGCTCATAAGCATCCTCTGTAACTTGGCGCAACTGATTAATTCTGCGGTTATAGATGCGAGACTGTTTCATCACCATAAAACTACTTAACAGCCATAGCAGTATAAAAGCTAACGCTATCATCAATACTATATTGTGCAATAAGCGTTTATAGGAGTACGCTGAGTCGCACACCAACAAGTAACCAAGGAGCCGCTCGTTGAGCTTTAATGCCACGCCGGAATTGGCAATAAAAAACTCCGTGCCCGCCTTGTCGCTTGCTTGATAAACGCGATTGGGATCATTTAGCTCAAAACTAGCAGTTTGTTTAAGTTTATTAATATGTGCTTGCACTTTATCGCTGCTGCTAAAGCTGCTCATTCTGCGATTAGTTCTTTGTTCAAACAAGCTACCCACGGAAAAGACTTGCTGACCACTAGCGTCTGCTAATATCAATTGCTGCTCACTTAAATCATTGCTTAATAGCCAATCGGATTTGTTTTCGCTCAACATTGAATAGCTTTCAAAGTTGGTAAACGAAAATATGCCTTGGTATTGCTCGTTAAAATTGGCTAAAGTCTTATCATCGGCATCGTATAACACAGCATTAAGCCTATCGCCTATTAAAGCCTTTGGTGCTCGAAACTCAATTTGATAGCCGGCCTGAGTTTCTTGCAATATTGCTAACACCGAGGCTACTGGCGAAAAACCATTATCTTTTTCTTTTAATACCATCATCTTTCCAGGTGCTTGAGGTTGAAATAACCAATAACCTTGCCCAAAATCAACCCGGAACATATCAGTGGATTGGTTAGAGTAAGGGTTTTTCCGATAGACCAGATGATTATCAGTGACTTCGAGTAGGCCGTAAAAAAATCGCTTATCTTCAATTAAACTTAAACTAGAGGGTGTTTTATCATTACGAACCGCTAACGATTGTTGTTTATATGAAAACCACTCATCACCATAACCATCAAGCAAAATTGGTGTGGTTCTATTCAGAATTAATATAGCGTTTTGTTGTTGCTCTTGATTAAAGTTTGCGACAAAATTTTTATCTTTTTCCAATAGCTGTTGGAAGATATTGCGATAAAATTTTAAATCTTGTCGATTAGCTTCCAACGTTTGCTGTTCAATGGTTTTTTGGCCAAAAGCGTAAGCCCAGCCAATTATTGCCAACAAAGCCAATAGCAATAATAACCGAACAAGGATTTTGGCTGTCAAAGACCAATTGCTCATCCGCTACTATTCCAGCGGTAACCCATACCATAAACCGTATCGATATGATCGAAAGCTGTATCAATAGCTTGGAATTTCTGACGGATCCTTTTGATGTGTGAGGTAATGGTACTGTCGTCTACCACCACCTTAACTGCTTGCATCAATTGGTCACGGCTTTTCACATGACCGGGTTTAGTCGCCAATGAGGATACAATCCAAAATTCAGTCACGGTTAAATCCACCAATTGCTTATCCCACTTCACCGATAAACGTTCGTTATCGATTTCCAGTAAACCAACCGTCTTGATATTTTCCTGCTCAGGGGCTTGTTGCATCAATTCAATCCGCCGAAATAACGCCGAGATCCGAGCTAACAAATGCGGCATACTAATGTCTTTGGTTAGGTAATCGTCCGCCCCCAAACGCAGGCCTGAAATGATGTCAAAGTCGCTATCTAAAGCAGTTAGAAAAATTATTGGCAAATGTTTAGATTTTTGTCGTAATTCACGGCAAACTTCAAAGCCCGCTTCTGGCTCAGTGCCTAAACCGATATCCAAAATCACTAATTCCGGTAATCGCTGATTAAAAGCCGCTAAAGCAGCACCTTTATCCGCATAAACGGCCACTTCGTATCCTGACTTTTCGAGCGCCAGCTTATAATTCTGCTGTAAGATGGGTTCGTCTTCGACTAGAGCAATTCTTTTTACCATTGTTGTTTTTCTCGGGTTGCCTTCTCGTATTTTGCATTGACCTGCTAACAGCGGTTGTTAGCCAAGTACCATTTCAGTAAAATACCGCTTTACTTGGCCCTACTCAAGACTTCTATGAAAAATTATCAAGCTCCAAATCAATTTTTAGCCAATAAAATCATTATGGTAACAGGCGCAACTGATGGTATTGGCAAACAAGCCGCCATCCACTACGCCTCTTACGGGGCAACGGTCATACTGCTGGGTCGAAATACCCGTAAACTCGAAATGGTTTACGACGAAATTGAAGGCTTGGGCTACCCACAACCCGCATTTATCCCGCTGAATTTGCAAAATACGGCTCCAGAGCAATACCAGCAAGTTGCAGAGGTTATAGAAAAAGAGTTTGGGCGACTGGATGGCCTTTTACATAACGCGAGCGACTTGGGCTTACTCAGCCCGATTGAACATTTCGACGAAGAAACTTGGTTTCGGGTCATGCAGGTGAACGTTAATGCCACTTACTTACTGAGCAAATACTGCCTACCTTTGCTAAAAAAAGCTGATAAAGCTTCGATGGTGTTTACCTCTTCAGGAGTCGGCCAACAAGGTCGTGCTTATTGGGGCGCTTACTCAGTTTCTAAGTTTGCCACGGAAGGAATGATGCAGGTGTTAGCCGATGAGCTAGAAAAAACAACCATCAAGGTCAATAGCATCAACCCTGGTGCAACCCAAACGAAAATGCGCGCCAACGCTTTTCCTGGTGAAGATCCGCAAACACTGCCAACCACTGAAGCTATCATGCCCGCTTATTTGTGGCTGATGGATCTTGAGCAACTCGAAAGCCATGGTCAAGCCATCAATGCACGTGATTTTTTAAGCTAATTAGGCTACATTGCAATAATCGATTATAAATAAACATTTAGATTTTGGATAATCAATCGATCAAACATTATGCGGCTCTGGATCTAGGCTCAAACAGCTTTCATCTGGTTATTGTTAAATACGATGGCCAAACCTTTCACCAAATAGGTAAGCATAAAGAAAAAGTACAGCTTGCCAGCGGCCTTAATCAAGATGACATCTTATCAGAAGAGGCGATTGATCGTGGTCTAGAGTGCCTTAAACTGTTTTCGGAGCGCTTAAGGGATATTCCGAAAGAACAAATTAAAGTCGTTGCTACCTATACGTTGCGTAAGGCTAAAAATGCCCAAAGTTTTATCCATCAAGCCGAAGAAATTCTATCGGTTCCGATTGAGATCCTTCCCGGCAAGGAAGAAGCCCGACTTATTTATAATGGCGTTTCTCATAACCATCCGGATATTGAAAAAACTTTAGTCATCGATATTGGCGGTGGTAGTACTGAAATTGTACTTGGTGATAAGTTTGAACCTTTATTTTTAGATAGCTTATCTTTAGGTTGTGTGACCTATCAACGATTCTTCCCTGACAATATCATTAACGAAGCTAACTTTGAACGAGCCTTATTAAACGCAACTTTGATTATTTCACCGGTTGAGCATAAGTACCTTGCCGAAAGTTTACAGTATTGCTTAGGTTCATCAGGCAGTATCGAAGCTATATACCGAGTCATTCAGGGCTTCGGCTTTAAGGATAACTGCATTCAATTGCATCATTTGCGGTTTTTAAAATCTAAATTGATTGAAATTGGCAGCTTCGACAATATCAATTTGGAAGGTTTGTCCAAACCCCGAGTGAATACCTTTACCACCGGCTTAGTGATCTTGTTGGCGTTATTCCAAGAGCTAAAAATTCAAGAACTGTACGTTTCCAACGCTTCGTTGCGTGAAGGTATTTTGCTTGAATTGGCTGATGAATTAAGAGGTAATGATAATCGCAACCAAACGGTCGAAAGTTTAAGTAAACGTTTTGATGTTGATAGCAACTATGCAACGAATATCGAAACCACTGCTTTGGATATTTTCGCCAGCGTTGCCGATCTGTGGGGAATTTATGATCCGCACTACGTTAACCTATTGAAGTGGGCTTGCCGTTTACACGAAGTTGGCCTTTCTATCAGCTATTCTAAAATGCGTTTTCATAGCGCCCATATCGTGCAATATGCTGACATGCCTGGTTTTAGTCAGCAAACAAAAGAATCACTGGCCTGCATCATCCAAGCGCAAAACAAAAAAATCTATCCAGATACCTTTGAAAACCGCTACGAACCGAAGCAGGCACTATTAGCCATAGCGCAAATTCTGCGTCTTTCTATTTTGCTGAATATAAAAAGAACCGCTACTGATATTAGTCCTTTACAATTTAATGCTGACCAAGACAATCAACTGACGATTGAGATCCCACAAGACTGGGCGCAGGAAAATCAATTATTAATGCTGGAATTGGAAAAAGAGAAGGCTTACCTTGATTTTCACAATCTCAAATTGGATTGGAAGCTTACTTAAAGCGCTAAAGCTTCAAGCAGTCGATCTTGCACTTTGTATTCATCTTCGATAGCTTGAATTTCATATAAGCCGTTGTGCGACAAGCGCCAACTTTGTTGGTGCGGACGCAACATCAAACGTAAATCCTTAATGACTTGCTGCTTAGCGTCAGGATCTAAGATCGGAAAAGCCACTTCAACTCGATGATATAAATTACGTTCCATAATATCGGCAGAAGCAGCATATAAATTCGAATCTCCGCCATTGGAAAAATAATAAACTCGAGAATGTTCTAGGAAGCGTCCAATGATCGAAGTCACTTCAATATTGTCGGAAACGCCAGCCACATCAGGTCGTAAACAGCAAATCCCGCGTACCAATAATCTAACTTGCACACCCGCCATTGAAGCTTGATAGAGTTTCATAATAAGCTGCGGATCGGTTAACGCATTGACCTTTAAGATAATCTCCGCCGGTTCTCCCGATTCAGCAATGGCGATTTCATGATTGATGTTTTTAATCAGTTTTTTGTGCAGATTGAAAGGCGCATTCCAGAGTTTATTAAGCTTATAAACCTTACCCATACCGGTTAGTTGCTGAAAAACCTTGTGCACATCTTCACCTATTTCCTTATCCGAAGTCAGCAAACTATAATCCGTATAAAGCCGCGCATTACGTTCATGATAATTACCCGTGCCTAGGTGAACAAAACGAACTAATTTCTTTTTAAAACGACGAACCACCAGACTCATTTTGGCATGGGTTTTATAACCAACCACCCCATAAACTACCAAGACTCCTGCTTCTTGGAGCTTTTGCGCCAGTTCAATATTATCCTCTTCATCGAAACGCGCCCGCAACTCAATCACCGCCGTGACTTCCTTGCCTGCGTGTGCCGCATCGATCAAAGCCGCCACAATAGGAGAATCACTGCCGGTTCGGTAAAGCGTTTGTTTCATCGCCAGCACTTCCGGATCACTTGCCGCTTGCTTAACAAACTCAATCACTGGCACAAAGCTTTGGTACGGGTGATGTAAAAAAATATCGTTTTCTTGCAATACCTCTAAAACTGGCCGCCCCATTTTTAAGTCTTTGGGGGTTTTTGGTGTAAAACCAGTAAACTTTAAGTCAGCTCGCTCTACCAAATCGGGCAGGGACATCAAGCGATTTAGGTTGACAGGGCCATCGGCTAAATACAGTTCGTCTTGAGTTAAGTTACATTTTTGCAGCAAGAAATTAACCAGCTTATTGGGGCAAGATTTCTCGACCTCTAACCGCACCGCCGCACCGAAATGGCGTGATTGTAACTCACGTTTTAACGCGCTTGCTAAATCATCAGTAAGTTGCTCATCGACTAACAAATCACTGTCGCGGGTTAGTCGGAACTGGTAACAACCGTTAATTTCCATACCCGGAAACAGATCTTCCGCGAACACCGAAATAATACTCGATAAATACACAAAATCTTGACCTGGATTGGCAGCAATTTCATCCGGCAGTTCGATAATTCGTGGTAACGATCGTGGCATATGTAAGATGGCATATTCCAAATCACGACCGAAAGCATCATTGCCATGCAAGTGCACTAAAAAGTGCAGTGATTTATTCACTAGTCGCGGGAAAGGATGTGCTAGATCCAAACTTATAGGAGAAATTACAGGCATGATTTGCTGTTTAAAATACTTTTTCAGCCACGATTTTTGTTTATCCGACCAGTCATCTGCAAGCAAAAAACGAATATTTTCAGCTTCTAGTTTTGGCAATAATTGTTCGTTCAGAATTTGGTATTGTTCTTCAACTAAACGATGAGAAAAATCACGAATATTGTTTAAGGTTTCTTCTGGCGATTCGCCATTTAAACTTGGTTTGGTATCACCACGATCAATCCTATGGCGTAAGCCAGCGACTCTGACTTCGAAAAATTCATCCAAATTATTACTGCAAATACAAACAAAACGTATCCGTTCGAGCAAAGGCATTGATTCATCAAGCGCTTGGCGCAATACCCGCCAATTAAAGCGTAATAAGCTAATTTCCCGTTCAAAATATAACTCGGGATCTTCCAAATTCGGGCTTTGCTGCTCCAAGTCCGGTTTTAACTCAACAATCTTATTTTCTTCAGCGCCCATACAACTCATTAGTAATTTAAAATAACCAGTATAACTTTTATTGATAACATTTTAATAAAACCCATAGCACACATTAGCGCGGCTTTTTCCATTTAAAATTAGATTTTTTATGCTTCTTTTGTACCGCTTGTTCCTTTCGCGGAGTTACTTTCAATTTAACCAGCTCAGCGAGTTTACTAATTTGATCCGCATCAAGATCACGCCAACGACCACGGCTTAAATCTTTTGGTAGTTCAACTGGGCCATACAGAGTTCTGATTAAACGTGAAACCTCAACACCTTGCGATTGCCACAGTTTTCTAACTTCGCGATTTTTGCCTTCAGCGAGGCTAACTTCATACCAATGGTTAGCGCCTTCGCCACCTTTCTCGATAATCGAATCAAAGTGACATAAATCGCCATCGATTAACACTCCCGCTTTTAAATTATTCAGAATTTCTTGAGTCACTTCACCAAACACCCGCACCGCATATTTACGTTCCACCTGATAAGAAGGATGCATCAAGCGATGTGCCAGTTCGCCATTATTGGTAAACAACAACAAACCTGTAGTGTTAATATCGAGCCGCCCAATACTGATCCAGCGACCAAATTTAGTTCTTGGCAAACTATCAAAAACCGTTTCTCGACCTTGGGGATCTTTGGCGGTAGAAACTTGATCGAGTGGCTTATGATACGCAATAACCCGAGTATAGATTTCGTCTTTGGCTTTAATCGAAATCACTTGACCATCTACTCGAATGGTATCTTTATCGGTCGCCCTATCGCCTAGGGTCGAAATGCTACCATTAACACTAACGCGACCAGCAGCAATCCACTTCTCAATTTCACGGCGTGAACCTAAGCCAGCATTGGCGAGGATTTTTTGTAATTTTTCAGACATCAATCTATTAGACTAAAAAGTAATAGGACTATTGTAGAGCTTTCGATCCTTAAGGTACAGAAGTTAAAAAGGAGCTCGATAGCTCCTTTTTAACTTAACTCAGGTGAAATCTTAACTTTAGGCAGTCTGTTGTAATTTCATTGATTCTTGCAATTGATTCAAATCAAAATCCCCGTCCCGCAATTTGATAAACTCTTGGCGGTAGAAATCTCGCTCTTGTCGCAAATTATCATTACTTTTTTGCACGATATCAAAGCTATGGCTAACCTTTTTATAAGATTGCTCGACACGATTAAATTCTTCAGATTTTTCAGATAAGAGCTTTTCAAATTGCTGTTCTTTTTCAAAAAGCTGACTTTGTAAGTCCGACTTTAATTGATTGGTATTTTCCAATTCCGATAACAGCTCCTGATACTGGTTATAGGATTCTGCTAATTTATCACTGTGGACACGGTTAACTTTAGTCATCTCGTTAATTTGTTTGAGCTGTTGAGCGCTATTGTCTTCCAGATTACGGATCATGGTTTTAGTCGCAGCTAACTGATTGATAGTTTTACCCATCATTTCTTGCTGCTCATTGATCTTTTGATGCAAAGAGTTGATATAGCTCCTTTTCGCGAAATAAACCATAACCGCAATCAGCAGCGTAGCCACTAGGCCGACAATAAAATAAATGTTACTGATGCTTTCTAACATGAGTCCTTCCTCAAGATAACAGTACCCTTGAGACCCAAATTAGCAAAAAATGTGAATCAGTTCAAATTTTGAACGGTTAACAAGTGTAAAATTCGATTTTATATATAAATCAATGAGTTAAAAGAAAAAGTTTAAACGAGATAAGTGATAAAGTGACATAAATTGTCGATCAAGATGGCTGGAAGTTAAGGCTTAACGCTACGCAAGGCAATTTCCTGCTCAAGATCTTGCTGTTCTTCGCTAAGCTCTTGCGATTCATTGGACGATTCAGGGTCAATCTTGGTAACTTCTGCAGCGGGTTGCTCGCCTGACTCTTCTAGCTCTTGCTTCTCAGAAGTCTCTGCCAGCTCGTTTTGCGCATCAGTTTTAGCCCCAGAGTCATCCTCATCTTGCTCAAATTGCAACTCTGGATTGAGGTTATCCAAATCTTGGATTTCCGCAAGCGACGGTAATTCGTCCAAGCTTTTAAGCCCAAAGTAGTCTAAAAATTGCTTGGTTGTAGCATAAAGCGCAGGTTTTCCCGGAACATCTCTGTGTCCAACGACCCGCACCCACTCCCTTTCTAATAAGGTTTTGACGATGGATGAGCTAACGCTAACTCCTCGCACCTGCTCGATATCGCTGCGCGTTGCCGGTTGACGATAAGCGATCAATGACAAAGTTTCCAACAGAGCTCGCGAATACCGAGCCGGACGCTCTTCCCACAAACGGGCAATCCACTCAGCGTAGTCTTGGCGTGCTTGGTAACGATAGCCGCTAGCGACTTCGACCAACTCAACACCGCGCCCTTGGGTTTCTTGCTGCAAAGTTTCCAACGCTTGTTTGATATCCGCTGGCTTAACCCCTTCGTCTTCGCCAAACAAAGCTAAAATACGATCGTTATTCAAGCTTGAACCCGCAGCCAATAAAGCGGCTTCAATAATTCTGACTATTTTCTCTTGCTTCATGAATGTTTTCTCAAATACTCTTTTATTGCGCTATCTATTCATCATCACTTGAACTGATGTCGGGCAAACTGTCCAAACTTAAACTCGCCTCATCGACCTTGGCACGAACATGGATCGGCCCATAATCATCGGTTTGGATAAGCTCAAGCAGTGACTCTTTGGCTAACTCCATAATTGCCAAGAAAGTCACCACAACCCCCATGCGCCCTTCTTCGGGCTGAAATAACTGGCTGAAATCACAAAAACTCTGCGCCGAAAGCTGCTCTAACACCTTACCCATCTTTTCGCGCACCGACAAAGCTTCAAAGGAAATTTGGTGACTCGAAAACATTTCCGCACGCTTCAACACATCCCGCAAAGCCAGTAAAATTTCCTTCATATCCACTTCTGGATCAGGCTTAATGATCCTCAGCTCAGGTTTTTTCGCGCTAACCGCAAACACATCGCGTCCCATCCGCGGAATTTCATCCAACTCTTCAGCGGCTTTTTTAAACTGCTCGTACTCCTGCAAGCGGCGAATCAAATCAGCCCGCGGATCTTCCTCATCCTCATCATCCGTCTTAGGTCTTGGCAACAACACACGACTTTTAATTTCCGCCAACATCGCCGCCATCACCAAATATTCCGCCGCCAGCTCTAAATGCAAAGCCTTCATCAACTCCACATACTCCATATACTGCTCAGTAATATGAGCTAACGGAATATCCAAAATATCCACGTTTTGGCGCTTAATTAAATACAAGAGCAAATCCAGCGGACCTTCAAAAGCCTCTAAAAAGACCTCAAGTGCCTCTGGCGGAATATACAAATCATCGGGGAATTTTTCTAATTGCTCGCCACCAACCAAATGAAACGGCATCTCCTCCTGAACCACTTGCGCATCCGCAGCTTTATCAGCCACCAGAGCCGCATCGGCCACCACGCCAGCGCCCGCCGCTTCCGCTTCGGCAGCGCTAAGTTCTTGATTATCAGGAGTTTCGTTATTCATCTGTATCTACTATTACTAGTTTTACTTTATTTTCGACGCCATTTTCAATGGCTCGCAATGCCCCAATCTAACGCCGAGCGAGGAACCACAGTATTACCCTAGAGCGGATTACGAAAGGCTTGAGAAGGCGGCAAAATTTTTATTAAAAGCGCAGTTTACTCTAGTAAATGAGCAGTTTAATAAACATTTTAACAAACTTATCGAGCCTTGCAGTATTCGCGTTACTTGTAGGCTAACCCCATGGCAGAACGCACATCATCCATAGTCTCACGCGCCACATCACGCGCTCTTTCAGAGCCTTCCGACACAATATTGCGCACGATTTCAGGCGACTCTTGGTACTCTTTGGCGCGCTCCACAAACACCTGCTGTTCGGCACAAACCGCATCAATCACCGGCCCTTTACATTCTAAACAGCCAATCCCAGCGCTGGTGCAGCCTTTTTGCACCCAGTCTTTGACTTCCTCGGAAGAATAAATCTTATGGAATTCCCACACTGGACAGTCTTCTGGATTGCCCGGATCGGTCAAGCGCACCCGCTTGGTATCCGTTGGCATGGTACGAATTTTCTTTTCCACAGACTCTTTCGACTCGCGCATGGAAATGGCGTTACCATACGATTTGGACATCTTTTGCCCATCAAGCCCTGGCATTTTCGACACTGGCGTTAATAAGGCTTGCGGTTCCGGTAAAATAATTTTACCTGCTCCATCTAAATAACCGTACAAACGCTCGCGATCATTGAGTGAAACACTGCCTTGCGCTTCCACTAGCGCGCGCGCAGTTTCTAGCGCCTCTTGATCACCGGTTTCTTGGAATTTTTTGCGTAAGCTTTTGTAAAGCTTGGCGTTTTTCTTGCCCATCTTTTTAATGGCTAGCTCGACTTTTTCTTCAAAGCCGGGTTCTTTGCCGTAAAAGTGGTTAAAACGACGGGCGATTTCGCGAGTCATCTCCACGTGCGGTACCTGATCCGCGCCCACCGGCACATTACCCGCTTTATACATCAAAATATCTGCCGACTGCATCACTGGATAGCCTAAAAAGCCATAGGTGGCCAAATCTTTATTGTTAAGCTTTTCCTGCTGCTCTTTGTATGTTGGCACTCGTTCAAGCCAGCCCAAAGGCGTCGTCATCGAAAGCAGTAAATGCAACTCGGCGTGCTCAGGCACTTTTGATTGCACAAAAATATTGGAAGCGCTGGGACTAATGCCCGCTGCCAACCAATCGATCACCGTATCCCAAACGTACTCCTCAACTTTCGAGGTATCGTCGTAATTGGTGGTTAGCGCATGCCAATCGGCCACAAAGAAGAAACATTCATACTCGTGCTGCAACTTAACCCAATTCTTTAAAACCCCGTGATAATGGCCTAAATGCAGAGGCCCGGTCGGACGCATACCTGATAAAACGCGCTGCTGACCAACAGAAACTGAACTCAATGGAATACCTTTTGTTTGTAATTTTATACGGTTTACGAAAGTGAACTATTATAGCGAGATTAAGCGAAAAGGCTATGGCTAAGAACCTTGCTAAGCCCTTGATTTTAGTGCAAAGATAAAATTAAATATAATCAAACAACGGAGAAAATTACCATATATGAAACAAAAAGGAATAATTACTGTATGGAATGATGATAAAGGCTATGGATTCATTACCCCTAATGCCGGAAAACATCGAGTTTTCATACACATCAGCGCATTTAAAAACAAACAAAACCGCCCCCAAGCAAACCAAGTAGTAACATTTGAATTATCTACTGACTCCAAAGGTAGAAGATGCGCCATAAATGCCTTCTTACCAACAGATATCAACAAAAATATTAAACGTAAAAGCGAACCTAACCCTGCAATAGTCTTTTTGTTTGTCGCTGTTATACTTTTAGTGCTATCGGTATTTTGGGGAAAGTTATCACCAATCATTTTAACGATATACTTAACTCTATCACTTATCACCTATGGCTTATATTGGAAAGATAAAAGAGCAGCTAAAAAGAATCATTGGCGAGTTCCTGAAAGCACATTACACCTTTTTGCTCTTTTGGGTGGCTGGCTTGGCGCAGTATTAGCTCAACAACACTTTCGCCATAAAACCAAAAAACAACCTTTTCGAGCCATTTTTTGGCTAACAGTGCTTTGCAATATAGGTCTATTGATATACTTTATGAGCACTGGCAAAACAGACTTGCTTAATTTTTTAACTACCATGTAACTAAACCCACCAAACCCCATTCGTCATCTGGCAATCGATCGAATCCAGAATGATATGGATCATCAGACCAATACCGATTAGACGAGTTTTCTTAAAAAAACACATTAGAAAATAAGCAGTGATTGGAATTATTGTGTGTAGCGGATGAAAGCCGATACTGCACCTAGAAGCATCATAAATTGGCGCTGCTAATAAATGGTCAATATCTATTAACATAGCTAAAATCATGATTATAAACGCTTTTTGCCACTGCTTTCGGAAAAACAGTAGTGCTACTAGCAAGGGAATGGCAAAGTGTAAAAAAATATGCAAATTGTTTCTTTGTTATTTTCTGGATCCTGTGGTTAGCGACCAAAGGAAGTACCTTCAGGTACCACAGGATGACAGACTTACTAAGGACAGAAGCTCCGCGGAAGCAGGAGTCCACCTAGAAATCACTATTGAGTGTTAGATAGATTCCCGCCTTCGCGGGAATGACGATAATTATTAAAACAGTCTATTCAAACAAACTCGGATCGCCCGCGCCATAACGAATCACTTCGGGATAGCCCGAGGTTAAGTCAATCACCGAAGTTTCTTCATGCCCACAATAGCCACCATCAATCACCGCATCCACTCGCCCATCGAGCAAGTCAAAAATCTCATGCGGCGCTAACACCTCATCGTCTTCTTGTTGCGGCAAAATCAAGGAGGTACTCATCATGGGTTCGCCAAGCGCTTCGAGCATCGCTTGGGCAATGCTATTGTCCGGCACCCGAATACCAATGGTTTTCTTTTTAGGGTGCTTGAGGCGATTGGGTACTTCCTGAGTGGCGCGCAGAACAAAGGTATAGGGCCCTGGAGTATTGTTTTTAATTAGCCGAAAGGCCAAATTATCGACTCGCGCATACACCGCCAACTCGGTTAAATCACGACACACTAGGGTAAAATTATGTTTTTTATCCAAATCACGAATCCGGCGAATCTTGTCCAGCACTCGTTTGTCACCAATATGACAGCCCAAGGCATAGCCCGAATCGGTAGGATAAACCACCAAGCCACCATTACGGATCATCGCAGCGACTTGATTTATTAAGCGTGGCTGCGGATTATCAGGATGTATTTCAATCAGTTGTGTCATAAATAATTTTCTTACTTACCAGCGAGTCCAAACTGGCTCCACATCATCGGGCATGGCCGCAAACTTACCCAATTTAATCCAAGCCTTATCGGGGCTATGGAAGTCCGAGCCTTGCGAGCCACACAATTTATAGGCTTTTGCCCAAGTTGCCAATAAATTTTTATGCCCAGGTTGAATATTTGGATAACAAATCTCCAAACCATCACCACCGAGCATTTTAAACTTCTCAACTAAGGCTTTGAGTTTATTGGTTCCAAGACCATAGCGCATCGGGTGTGCCAGCACTGCTTGACCGCCTGCAGATTTGATGATGGCAATAACGTCTTCTAAGTCAAACCAATCCTCTTTGATATGCGCCTTGCCGCCTTTGGCTAAATACTTCTTAAAGGCTTCTTGGAAATTTTTTACATAGGCTTGCTCAACTAACAATTGGGCGATATGAGTTCGGCACACCATCGGCTGCGAATCTACCAAATAGCCAACATCATCGATTGCATGAGTTACGCCAGCTTTAGCCAGTTTATCGGCTATTTGCATCGCTCTTTCTTGGCGACTTCGCTGCTGTTGTTTTAGAAAAGCCTGTAATCCTTGGTGTTGGGTATCAATATTTAAGCCTAAAATATGTAAGCCTTGCTTGTTCCAACTAGCGGAAATTTCTACGCTGGGAATTAGCCGTAATTCCTTAGGCATTTTTTCGAGGCTTAATAGCCCCTCGATCGAGTCATGATCGGAAATCGCCAATTGTTCAATCCCCGATTCAACCGCCATAGCTATCAACTCCGACGGCGATAGGCTACCGTCGGAATAGTAAGTATGGCTGTGCAAATCGATCATGAGGTTATGATTTCTTAAGGTTATAGCGCCATTGTGCCTTGCTTTGCAGTCAGGGTAAACAAGGAGTACACTGAGCGGCAAATCATTAGCGGCTTTAGACTTACCTTAAAAGCATGAAATTTCTGAAAGAAAACTACCCCTTAGTCGGCTTTTTAGTTGCCTATATCGTCACAAAAAATTTAATCCTCGCCGCAGCAGTCTGGAGCGCGGGCTCGCTGTTGCAGATCTTGACCAGTTTAGTGTTAAAAGAGCCCGTAAAAAAATCACATCTTGCCTATTTTGTACTGGGTTTAGCCTTGCTAGCTATGGCCTACTATTTTAACGATGAAAGTTTTATCAAATGGAAAACCACCGTTATGGTATGGGCTGGCGCGGTGGTAATTTTAATCAGGCAACTCGTCAGCAAAAAATATGTTTTTATGGATTTGACGCAATCGTCGATTGAGTTTAAAGCTGAGCCGCCAATTAAGAAACTTGAATCCATTAACGCCATTTGGATAATGACCTTAGCCGCTTTTGGCGCCTTAAATCTGTATGTAGCCTATAATTTTTCCACCGATTTTTGGTTTTATTTCAAAATGATCGGTTTGTTTTTAACCCTAATGGGATTGATGGTGGCTAGCTTTGTCTCCTTGGCAAAATATTTGAAATTCGATGACGAAGAAACCACTTCAACCGAAAGTGACTCTTGAGAAACATACTATGCTGTATTTAATCTATTCCGAAGACGTTGAAAATTCGCTACCTTTACGCAAACAAGCGCGTCCTGCACATGTAGAAAGACTGCAAGCCTTAAAGCAGCAAGGCCGCTTGATTATCGCAGGGCCTACCCCAGCGATTGACGTAGTTGATCCTGGCGAAGCGGGGTTTACTGGCTCCTTGATCGTCGCCGAATTCGATTCGCTAGCAGCCGCCCAAGAATGGGCTGAAGCTGATCCTTATATTGAAATGGGCATTTATAAAAGCGTCACCGTAAAGCCTTACAATAAAGTATTACCCTAAAAAAGAGAATAAGAAACATGATTGACAACAGCAGCCGTATCGCAGAAATGACCAAACGCTTAACGCAGAGTTTAGCACCTAGCCATTTAGAAATTGTCGACGATAGCCACAAGCATATTGGCCATGAAGGTGCCAAAGGCGGGTTAGGCCATTTTACCGTCATTATCCAAAGCGAGGCTTTAGCCGGCAAACGAATGCTGCAACAACACAGGGCTATTTATCAAGCGCTTGGCGATTTGATGCAAACCGATATTCACGCGCTCGCGATTAAGGTTTTATAGCTGGCGCTGTTAAAAGATTTATAATTAACGTTTAGGCAAGTAACGCATCGGATCGGTGGGTTTGCCTTTGTAGCGGATTTCAAAATGTAACTTCGGTTGTTCAGCGTCGGAATTGCCCATTTCGGCGATCTTTTGACCAGCTTTAATGATTTCGTTTTCCTTGACTAAAATACGACGATTGTGGGCATAGGCGCTAATAAAACTTTCGTTATGCTTGATGATCACTAGATTGCCATAACCGCGTAAGCCACGCCCCGCGTAAACCACCCTTCCGGCGGCCGACGCTCTTACCGTGTCACCAATATTCCCTTCAATGTCGATCCCTTTATTACCCGAACCACGGAAGCTTTTAATCACCCGTCCCATATTCGGCCAGATCCAAAACTTTACTGGACGATTTGGATCCGCTTTTACTACTCTTGGCTTAACCGCAGGCTTGGTCGCAGGTTTAGTCGCGGGCTTACCAGCAGTAGGTTTTTTGGGCGGATTAGTACTATCAACAACCTTAGGTTTATTAACCGGCTTTTGGTTCGGTTTTGTGCTGGGCTTTATTTGTGGCTTGCTAGCTGCAGAAGCTGTTTGCGGTTTAGCCGAACTCGAATCCACCTTAGTTCTGCGACTGATAGGACTAGCGCTATTAGCCGCAACTTGTTCGCTCGCCGCCTGAGAATCTCTCGCTTGATAGTCTCTTGCTTTATCTATATCGAGCCATTGACCAATGCGAATAAAATAGCTTGAACCAATACCGTTGGCTTTGGCTAAATCTCGATAGTCCAGTCCAAAACGAAAGGCTATCGAGTAGAGGGTATCACCAGCTTTGACTTGGTAGCGGCTGATCTGCGCATCCACCGCAGAATAATCCCGATCTTTATTGGCAACAACATTGGATTTTTTGGTATGGCGCTCTTCCACCGAAGCCAAACGCTCGTTACCGCAACCCTGCAGCAAGTAGACCGCAAAAACAATCGCCACCAACCATAAAGCACGAACGGCGGACTGCTTGAGTATTTTGGATAAGGGTTTGGGCGGCTCTTTTTGCATATACCTTTATGACAAACAATTATTGATAAAGTTGATAAATAATGTAGCCGACAACCCCTAACACCAATACAGACCAACCAATAATTTCCATATATTGACGCAATTTATGCTCCATTGCTTTACCGCCCCACTTGGCAAGACCACCAATCAAGAAAAATTGCGCAGCTCTACCGATAATTGAAGCAATAACAAACGGCAAGAAAGCCATCTGCATGGCACCGGCAGTTAAGGTCAAAATCTTATAGGGGATCGGTGAAAAGCCCGCAATCACCACAATCCAAATGCCGTAAGTATCGAACCAACCTTGGGCTTTGGCAATTTTGCCTTGCCAACCAAACTGTTCCACCAACGGCACGACAAAGGAGTCAAATGCATACAGGCCTAAAAAATAAGCGGCAATACCGCCCAATACTGAAAACACGGTGGCGATTAAAGCTAGGGATAAAGCCTTATTCGGTTTCGCCAAAGCCATTGGCGCAAACATGATGGCGGTTGGGATTGGAAAGAAAATCGACTCGATAAAGCTAATAAAACCTAGGATATAAACGGCGTATTGATGGCGCGCCCATTCTAGGCATTTGTCATAAAGACTAGTGAAGATCTTCAACGAGCAACGCCCCCAACTAGCGGTACAAATTTAACTTTTTCGATAAAGGTTTTACGAAATTTATCGCCCTGGCGTTCAACCAAATACAACTCTTGCTCCGCTTCTTGGCTACCCACGGGAATGATCATACGGCCACCATCGGCTAGCTGTAATAACAGTTTCTCAGGAATTTGCGCAGGAGCGGCAGTCACGATAATGCCATCAAAAGGCGCATTTTGTTGCCAACCATTAAAACCATCTGCAAATAATAGCTGGATATTATGCAGATTGAGACCTTTCAGGGTTTTACGAGCCTGCATGTGTAATTTGCGGATCCGCTCGACCGAAAACACGGTTTTGCAGAGCTTAGCTAAAATTGCGGTTTGATAGCCACAACCGGTACCAATTTCCAAAACCTTATCGCTAGCGCCGGTTTCCAACAGCAGCTCGGTCATGCGAGCGACAATATAGGGCTGGGAAATGGTTTGCCCTTCGCCAATTGGCAGGGCCGTATTTTCGTAGGCACGGTGCGATAAGCCTTCGTCGATAAACAAGTGCCGCGGAGTAGCCTCTACCGTAGTAAGTACCTGCTGGTTCTGGATCCCTTCATCCAATAACCATTGCACCAAACGACTGCGGGTGCGTTGTGAAGTCATGCCAATGCCAGAAAGTCGAGTTGCGTTCATAAATCAATCTTTAAAGTTAAGCTGTTATAAAAAATTAAGTGCGATTATTAAAATTATTAAAATTCGTCAAGAATTGCTCGATTTCATCGAAACTATTATAAGCGGTTAGATCCACATTGATCGGCGTTATCGAAACGTAACCTTGCTCTACTGCATGAAAGTCGGTGCCCTCTCCCACATCCTGACCTTCCGGCAATGGCCCTAACCAATAAATATCGCGTCCCTTAGGATCTTTTGCTGGAATAATAGTATCAGCCCGATGGCGATTTCCCAAGCGGGTTAATCGAATTCCTTTAATTTCTTCATAAGGTAGATCAGGAACGTTAATATTGATCACTCGATTCTTGGTTAAAGGTGACTCAATAAGCTGCTCAATAATTTCTACAGCTACCCGCGCGGCAGTGGCAAAGTGCTTACAGTGATGGCCATTCAGCGATACTGCCACAGCCGTATAACCCAAGGCACGCCCTTCCATCGCCGCAGCAACCGTACCCGAGTATAGAGTATCATCACCAAGGTTAGCGCCCGTATTAATACCAGCCACCACCATATCCGGCGCGGCATCCATTAAATGGTGCGTACCTAAATGTACGCAATCCGTCGGTGTGCCAGTTACAGAATAAAATCCACGCTCGGTTTGGTGCGCTCGAATGGGCTGCTCAAGCGTTAGCGAGTTAGAAGCACCGCTGCGGTTGCGATCAGGTGCCACTACCGTCACCTCAGCAATTTTGGATAAATGGTCATAAAGTTCATTAATCCCCGGAGCAAAATAACCATCGTCGTTACTTAACAATATTTTCATCATGCCTCACTTGTTGTAAATCCATCAGCTCGCGCAAAAAAGCCGTGGCATAAGCACCTTTAGGCAAACTAAAACTCAGTTCAAGTTGCGGTTTTTCGGTATTATGCCATTGCCAATAGACATTTTTGGGAAATACCCTTATTGCTCGACGCTCGCTATTCAGCCTTCTACTGGTAAGTTGTTCTATAAGCCATTGATATTCAGCCAGCTGTTCACTTTCGAACTCTAAAGCTTTAGCTTGTGTTTGCGCTCTGCCGCCACCGACTAACGGTAAGGTGGGATGAAGATCCTTTGCATCAAAGCGTGGCTGTTCTTTGCCAAGATCTTCAATCACAAAACCCGATTCAGAACCTTCAAGTTGTACAAAATCACCCTCCAGCAGCTGTTCATACAAATTATTGTTTATGCGCTGCGACAGCAGATGATTAAATAAAAACGATCGTACCGAAGAAAATAACAAGCCCTGTAAATTACGATTTTTTAATCGCTTGTTGGTTGCTAATAAATCTAGCGCACGAGCCAAATTATCGCCATTATGCCCAAAACGCTGCTCGCCGAAATAGTTCGGAAAGCCGATCCGTTGCAATCTTGCAAGCTTCTGCTCAAGTACCTCTTTTTGACCAGCAAAGTCACGCAAAAGGATCCTAAAATGGTTTTCTTTAACTGCACCAATCCGTAACTTCTTGTGATGGCGAATAACGTCTAATACCTGAATTTCGTCATCGTTACAGTCTTGCCAGTCGATTTCGGTAAGCAGTGGTAGCTGAACACTAAACCATTGGCGAGCGATGGCAAACCGATCTTTTTTCCCCGCATAACCAATATCCAGCGGCTTAACTTGAGCAAACTTTCTCAATTTATGAGTGACAATATCGGTATTAACGTTTCTTTTTTCAATAAAAAGTAAGTGATGAGCACCTTCGCCAGAAGGCTTAAACCTTAAGCTTTCGCTCACTTGAAAATCGCTAAGTTTATGTCTAAAAACTGCAGTGCCAGCCGGTTCGCCAGTAACTCGCGGCCAATCGTATAGTGCTAAGGTCATGATTTTTGCAGCAATAGACAAACTGCATGCACGGCTATTCCTTCTTTGCGCCCTATATAACCCAGTTTTTCGGTAGTAGTCGCTTTGATGTTAACTTGAGGAAAATCCACATCGCAAGCCGCCGCAATAATACCGCGCATACCTTCGATCTTGGAAGCCATCTTGGGTGCTTGAGCAATAATAGTCACGTCTAAATTGCCTAACTGATAGCCTGCATCCGCGACCAAATCCATAACATGATTCAGCAATTGTTTACTATCAGCACCCTTAAACTCATCATCCGTATCGGGAAAGTGGTGCCCAATATCGCCTTTAGCGATAGCACCCAGCAAAGCATCACAAATCGCATGCAAAACTACATCGCCATCAGAATGAGCTATCAAGCCCTGCTCATTAGGAAATTCTACCCCACCTAATATTAGCGGCTTATCGCCACCAAATTTATGCACATCAAAACCATGCCCAATTCGAAACATATTACGCTAAAAAGCTAATCAACTTGCTTTTGATCTTACCTGCATACTGCGTTGATGCCAAACTAATTGCTCTGCTTGAGCCAAATTTTCAGCGATTTGAGCAAGTTGCGTTCGGCCGTCATCACTCACTTTCTGTTGGGTTTGAATCTTTAAAAAATTAGCCACACTTAAGCCACTTGAATAGCGTGCAGCTCCAGCAGTGGGTAAGGTATGATTTGGCCCTGAACAATAATCACCATAAGCCACTGCACTGTTTTCACCAATAAAAATTGCTCCATAGTGGTTTAATAAATCTGGATTTATTCGCGAGTCAGCTAACAATAAATGTTCAGGAGAAAAGTCATCGCTAAACTTTATCATTTGCTCAATATCCGTTGCTTGTAATAAATTAATTTGTTCCGTTTTATACAGATGAGACAAGTGTTTATCCCTTTTAATCATTACTAACACCTTGTCTAATAAAGCTTTACTGTCACTGACCAATAAGCTAATAGCTTGCGGATCATGCTCAGCTTGTGCTGCCATATCAGCGATAAGCCACTCACCATGAGTGCTGTCTTCAGCCAATATCAACAGTTCGCTTGGCCCCGCCGCAGTATCAACCGCAAGTCGGCCTTGTAAATATTGCTTAGCCGCATTGACATATTGATTGCCTGGCCCAACTAGCATATCCACAGGATCGCTTTCACAAAAACCCAGCCCCATAGCGGCAATGGCTTGCACCCCTCCGATATGTAGAAATCTAGTTGCACCGGCTAAGCTAGCGGCGGCTAATATAGCCGGATGTTTTGAAGGCGAACAGGCTATACGCTGGCTTACTCCGGCGACAGTAGCTGGAATTAGTGTCATCAATGCCGAAGAAATCAATGGATACCGACCGCCAGGAATATAGGCTCCGATACGTTTAACCGGTTTATAACAATATCCAAAGCTGCCGACTTCATCTTCAAAATAACGGTCTTGATATTGCTCCTTTTGAAATTGGCAGAAAAATTCTATTCGGTTAGCGGCAGCACTGATCGAGTCGCGCAAACTCCGCTCTAACCGATACTCATTAAAAGGACGCAAACCTATCCATCTTGGCTCAAAACCATCGAAGCGCCTGCTCAACTCAATAATTTTATCATCGCCGCCAGATTCAATTTCTTCCATCAATTTAGCAACCAGTGCCGTTATATCCGCCGTAGCCACTAGGTTGGAAGCTCGCCGGCTATTGCAACTTGTAAGCTTTCTAATTTGCATTACGTGCTCCCAACTCTTGAATAATTTGCTCAGCAGAAACACCCCTAGACTTAGCATAGACCAATGTAAAGTACATTAAATCAGCAGCTTCCCAGCGGACATCAGCAAACTCTTGAGCCTCGATAAGTTCTTGACACTCTTCATTAAGCTTATCTACTTGTAGCGATGTATCAGAAAATAGCTGACTGCTATAGGAAGACTCCGAGGGTATCATTTGTCGTTCACTTAACACTTGGTCAAGTGTGTTGAGTGAGAACTGTTTTTCTTGCCTAGCAAAACAGCTATACCTATCGAAATGACAAGCTACTCCTTTTTGCCTTACTTTAAAAATTAAACTATCGCCATCACAATCATAATCAATATTGACTAATTCTTGATAATTACCACTAGTTGAACCCTTTTCCCACAGCTGCTTTCTTGAACGACTAAAGTACACCCCTTTCTTTTCGCGCATAGCAAGGCTTAAAGACTCTTGACTGGAATAGGCCAACATTAATATCTGACCCGAATCTTGATCTTGAACTATGGTTGGTATCAGTGACGACTTAGTAAAATCTAAGCATGCTAAAACAGACTCAGCTAACGAGATTTTTTGAGTATACAGCGACATCCCAATTTGGCTGTTAGCACCAAGTTTGTTGATAAACTGGATATCGTGGTAAGAACTAATGCCACCAGCAATAGTGACAGTTATTCCTGATTTTTTGATAACCGATTTGACTCTTTTCTTATCAATTCCCTGCAATAAGCCTTCCTTATTGACTTGAGTATATAGAAACTCTCCACAATCTTTTTCAAGTTCAGGGATAATATCGAGGATTTTTTCATGAGTTTTGTCTTGCCATCCGTTCACAGCCCAATTGTCACCAAAAGCATCTATAGCAAATATTAATCGCTGTTTTGGTAACTTTTTAACAAAGTCATCTCGGCAACGAGTACCAATAATAATTTTCGTTGCTCCTGCCGATAGGTATTCTCTAGCCACTTGATAACTGCGAATACCACCACCGACTCTAGCCGGCTGTTTTTTTAGCATTTGTGTGATTAGCGCTCTGTTATCACCCAAGCCTAAGGCTGCATTGAGATCGATAATAGCGACCTCACCATAGACAGAGTATTCTTCTAACAATTCGAACACATCATCTTTCTCAACAATCTTTTTATTGGGGTCACCTTGCTCTAACTGCACGGCTTTGCCATCTAAGATATCGATTGATGGAATTAGCATTCTCTTACCTCTATTTGATTGTTTATTAACTCAGATTTCACTTGTTGAATGGTATATTCACCTCGATGAAACATTCCGGCAGCTAAAGCAGCATCGCTACCCGCATTAAAGGTTTCAACAAAATGCTTTGGTATTGAAGCACCGCCTGATGCGACAATTTGTACTGTCGAATTTTGCGTCACTCGATTCATCAACTCATTATCAAACCCAGAACTGGTTCCGTCTTTATGCATTGCAGTTAAAAGTATTTCTCCCGCTCCGCGTTGCTCGACTTCTCTTAGCCAGTTGAACGCTGACAGGCTCGTTTTCTCCTTTCCACCTTTGATATAAACCTTTAAACCATCCGGCTCTTTGTTTATATCAACCGCAACCACTAGGGATTGGGCTCCAAAGTTATCGCTGATCTGATTAATTAAACTAGGAGAAATCACAGCAGCAGAATTTAAAGCCACCTTATCAGCACCAGCCATTAGAAACTGGGAAACATCTTCTAATGAATTTAATCCCCCGCCCACGGTAAAAGGAATCGACAAGTGCTTTGCGACTTTTGTTACTACATCTAATGCTGTGGAGCGATTCTCAACAGAGGCTTTAATATCTAAAAAAACAATTTCATCAGCCCCCTGTCGCTGATAATCCATTGCTAACTCAACCGGATCACCCATATCAACCAGCTGCTTAAAATTAACACCCTTGACCACCCTACCGTTAGCGACATCAAGACAGACAATAACTCTGGGTTTTAAATTAAACATTGTCTTAACATCTCCTCGCCGACGGAGCCTGACTTTTCAGGGTGAAATTGAAAAGCGGTAAGCCCTTTGGAGCGAATACTGGCAACAAAACCTTCGCCATACTCCACTCTGGAAGTTTCACTTTCAGTTTTTGAAACTCCATAACCATTAACAAAATAAACACATTTCTTATCTAACCAAAGTTGCTTTGAATCTAACTCACACCAGCCCACCATAGGCCGTTTTGGCAACTGAAGTCTTTTTACCTGACCTTCTAGAAGCCCTAAGCCTGAAACCCCTATGTCCTCCTCTGATTCTGCAAAAAAGATTTGCATTCCTACGCAAATACCTAATAACTTTCTTCCAGATAAGTACCAGTCCTTAATCAAACTATCTAAGCCATTGGTTCGCAAACTTCTCATCACAGCGCCAAAACGACCTTGACCGGGAATCACCAGTGCATTAAAAACTGCAGTGTCCTTTTGTATATCATCAGCAGAGCCAACTAATATTGGGGTAAATCCAATTCGCTCTAATGCCGATAAAATACTGAATAGATTTCCTGCTTTTGTATCAACTACAGCTACTCTTGAGCTTGTCATCACAAAACTCCCTTAGAACTGTTTTCTTTATTATTGCTCTCTAGCGCCTCGCTAAGAGCAAAAGCCAAACCTTTAAAGCAGGCTTCAATAAGGTGATGATTATTGTCGAAATATTCCGTTTTAATATGCAAACTAATGTGTGCATTAATCGCAAAACTGTAAAAAAAATGCTTCCACATTTCGGTAGCAATCCCCCCGAGCATTTCACGATCAAAAGGAAGATCACAGACACAATAACTACGCCCAGCAACATCTACTGCTACCATGACTAAACTTGCATCCATAGGTAATAATCTTTGACCAAAACGCTTTATATTACTTTGTTGCCGCCAAGCTTGATTAAATGCTCGACCTAAACAAATTGCCACATCTTCAATTAGATGGTGATCATCCACCTCTAAATCTCCGCTAGCCTTTAGTCGCAAATCCCAACCCGCATGCAATGCCAATTGACTTAGCATATGGTCAAAAAACGCTAATCCCGTATTAATTTTTAATTGCTGCGAGCCTCTAATTTTGAGCTGGATATCAATTTGGGTTTCCTTGGTTTGCCTTTCTATTTGAATAGCTTTATCGGTATTCATAGTAGCTCTCCCAATTGGTTAACACTTTCTAAAACTAGATCAGCACCAAAGTCCATTAAACCTTTATCGCCAATTCCTATAGCTATCGCGCCCGCTTTACATGCAGCTAACATATCATCGGCTGAATCACCGATCAGCCAACAAGAATCGGCTTTATAGTACTGTTTCGCTTTAATCACACCTTCAGGATCTGGTTTAGAATTAATAACATCATCATCGCTAATCAGAAGCGTATTTTTAATCCCTAACAGTTCTAAACCTTGCTTTGCCTCTGCAAGCGGCCGCCCTGTAACCACAGCCGTTTTTAGTGTCCGACTTTTTTGAATAAAAAACTTTTGCCTATTGCGATCTTCTATTAGAGGGATTTCATTTAGCTTAAAACCAGTTGTTTTTTTCGTCCCCTGATAATACTCCTGAAACTTATTGATCACTTCTTCAAGAGATACTTTCATTCCACGACGTTTAATGAGTTGCCTTGTCAACTTCCAATCATTATTAAAACCCGCTGAGTTTCTTAGTTGCTTAATCTCATCATTTGAAATTCGCTGGCCGGTAAAAAATGCAACTGTTTCAATTGTTGATTGATCATAACTTTTCTGCGTATTAATCAATACACCATCCATATCGAAACAAACAAGCATGGGTTCTAGTGCAATTTTTAATGCCAGTGTCAACCGCTCAATGTTATGGGGAATACTTATCCTGATAGCATCCAATTGCTGGTTTATTGACAGACCTATCAGCCCAGTTTTGATGTCAATGTTATTTTTAGCACAAGCGGCCTTGATCAATCGAAGTTTAAGAGTATTTCCCGTTATCAGGATAAAATTGGCCTCACTCTCTACCAGCTGCAATTGCTTTTGTTGTAGATAGTTGGTAATTGTTTTCCTATTAGCAGCAATCACTTTCCTATAACTAATAATTTCTAGCTGAGCTTTTTTAGTAAAAGCTATCTTTGCCAGATCGATGCTAGGCTGCGAATTATTAAAAGGTAATGCTATGTTTTTAAAATTGCTAATAAGTTGCTTATTGCCAAGCATATAACCTATACGAATTGCCGCTAAACCATAGGCTTTGGAAAGAGTTCTTAATACAATTAAATTATTAAACTCATCAATTAGCTCTAAGCTTTGCTGCGCTTGCTCTGTAAATTCAATATAAGCTTGGTCAAGAAAAACTATGACACCAGCTTGTTTAGCATCCGCGCATAACTGCTTTATCACTTGCAATGAAAGTGTTTCGCCAGTTGGGTTATTAGGACTAGTTATAATAACTATGTCACCAGATTTGGCTTTCTTGATACAACGACGAGTAGCGTCAATATTGATAGTTAAATCGTCGTTAGAATCCACTTTATTAAGCCTAAGTCGCCAACTTGTTTCAGCCTGTATATATTGGCTAAAAGCTGGTAATGGTAAAATAACATCGGAACTGTTGATTTTGGCTGATTTAAATAGCAACTCAATTGCTTCATCGCCGCCATTGGTGATCAGTAATTGCTCCTTATCAATTACCAACTGCTGGCAGATGATCTTTTCTAATAAAGATTTGTCTGGATAAGACCATAATGTACTGTTAGCTATAGTGATAGGATCTAGCCATGCAGGCGGATTATCTGAGCGTTCGTTAAAATCAAGCTTAAGTGTATTTTTATAGGTAATATTCATAACACTTTCCTAATAGGGGTTTCCAAAATATCAGTAGCACCAGCGGCAATCAGCTCTGGCAATAAGTCCTTAATTAATCGCTTTTCTACTGCTGCTTTTATTGCAAACCCGTCAGATTTATATAGCTCACTAACCGTTGGGGCGCGCATAGCAGGTAGCAACTCAACGATCTGCTCTATATTTTTTTTATTACAGTTCATTTCCAATAAAACTCGCTTGCGCCCATTTAATACCGCTCGAATAAGTAGTAACAAATCATCTATTTGTTTACGCTTTTTTGGATCTTTTAACACAGATTTATTAGCTATTAACTGAGTAGAGCTTTGTAATACTGTGCCTACTACCTTTAGCCGGTTGGCTCTAATGGTTGAACCAGTAGAAGTATTATCAATCACCATATCGGCATCTTCCGGCGGAAAAACCTCAGTAGCGCCATAAGCTCTTAGCAACTTATATTTAACTTGAAGGGAATCAAGGTAGTTTTTGGCTATCCTGTTATATTCCGAAGCTACAATAATTTCTTTTTGCATCACCGATTTAAAATCCCAATTCTCTGGAATGCAGGCAACAACTTGCACTGGATTAAAGTTAAGATTTTCTAAAACTTCAACATCCGCATTATTTTCTTCTATCCAATCTAGTCCAGCGAAGCCAATATCATGCTGACCCAAAGCGACCAGTTCAGGAATATTCTGACTTTTTAGAAGTTTTACTTCGATATCACAGCCGTACAAAGTAGGCCTATAATTTCGGCTGTCCCCTACCAAAGACAAACCGATATCAGAAAGCAATTCAGCAACTTTATCGTATAGCTTGCCTTTAGGGATCACCATTTTTAGTGTCATTTTCTACTCCAAATATTAATTTAAAACCTATAAATAAAAACCCCGTTGACCTTTCGGAGCAACGGGGTTTATCAAGCATTTATCAGTTACAACCGATCCCACCGTCGCTTACCCAGTATTTGATGATGATGTACTGAAAATAAATAACTCATTGATTTAACTCTAAATTAACCATAAAAAAAGCCCCGCTGGTTGGCGGGGCTTTATGTATTCTTATATAAAACGATTTATTTTTTATACACAATAAGACACCGCCATCAAACTCGGATGATGGTGATGAGTGCGATTTTGCAAATAAATCTTATTCATGGCTCGATTAAAACTGATGTTAATATCTTTTGCAAGACTTTTTTAAATACTCAAAGAAATTGATGCCAAGATCAAATCTTCTTGCTCAGTAATTTTGATATTCCTTTTTGAACCAACCACTAACGCTGGATGATAGCCTTGTGCTTCCATCGCTGAAGCTTCGTCAGTAATCCTTTGTTGCTGTTGCTTTGTATCTTGAATTGCTTTAGCTAATTTAGCGACGGGAAAAAACTGCGGCGTTTGCGCGAGCCAAATTTTTTCGCGGTTTATAGTCTTATCAATGGTCTGCTGATTATTGGTAACTTTAACTGTATCAAACGATGGAATTGCTAAAATAACACCATCGGGTGAAGTATCTCTGGCCATAATCAAGTTATCAATATGCAAAGAATAGAGACAAGGCCGAGCAGCATCGTGCACCATTACCCAATCATCTTCACCACCCATTTGCCGAATGGCAGCCAAACCGTTTGCTACCGAGTCGGCACGCTCAGCACCACCTTCTACTGTTACCATTTTTGGGTGACTAGAGACTTCGAGTTGAGGCCAATGTTGATCATTAGGGTTAATAGCTACTACCACTTTATATATCGCAGGGTGTTTAAGAAAATTACTTAAACTATGCTCTAAAATGGTTTTATCGCCAATTTCAAGGTATTGTTTCGGCAGCTCAGACTGCATTCTTGAACCAATTCCGGCCGCTGGCAGTAGCGCCCATATTCGTTGCTCAGCAGACTGAGGATTAGAAGAACTGGTCTCAGGCATTAATCAGGATCTTTGTTTAGTAATCTAAAAAAGGTTTCGCCTTCTTTAATCATGCCCAATTGGTAGCGCGCCCTTTCTTCGACGGCTTCGACACCCTTGCGCAAGTCTTCAATTTCAGCGAAGAGTTTTTTATTACGGTTGGCGAGTTCTTGGTTTTCTGTTGATATTTGTTGGATTTTTTGCTGTTGCAGCTGAATTTTTTGATAAGAGGACTGGCCGAACCAAAGTCGGTATTGCAGTGATATTAAAATCACACATAATACTAAGGCTATCCACTTCATTATCTTATTTCTTATATAAGCGTTATTAAGTTATTTATAACATAAAACAGTGAAAAAATGCTTAAATTCGAGGCTTTGAGTTAATGGAAAAGCGGAACATAGGTAACTATTTGAGCATTTTCCATTAACTTTATAACGAAGAAGTTAAGTATTTTAGCCTGTTTTATTGGTTAAATGCTTGCTTACCAGGGTAAGGCGCATCACCATTGAGTTGCGACTCAATTCTTAATAATTGATTGTATTTTGCAACGCGATCAGAGCGGCACAAAGAACCAGTTTTAATTTGACCCGCCGCAGTCGCTACCGCCAAATCGGCAATGGTAGTATCTTCGGTCTCACCAGAGCGATGCGAAATCACCGCAGTGTAACCGGCTGCATGCGCCATATCGATAGCGGCAAGGGTCTCAGTCAAGGTGCCAATTTGATTGACTTTAATCAAAATTGAATTAGCCACTTTTTGCTCAATGCCTTTTTGTAAAATTTTGGTGTTAGTCACAAATAAATCATCGCCTACCAATTGGCACTTATCGCCAACTTTTTCGGTAAGGATTTTCCAGCCTTCCCAATCCGACTCATCCATACCATCTTCAATCGATACGATAGGATAACGCTCAACCCAGTCTGCCAAATAGTCTGCAAACTCAGCCGAAGTTAATTTTTTATTCTCCGATGCCAAATGGTATTTGCCGTCTTCGTAAAATTCACTGGACGCGATGTCCAATGCTAAGGCAACATCATCACCTAATTTGTAACCAGCATTATCCACCGCTTCAACAATCGCAGTAATAGCTTCTTCGTTAGAGCCTAAGTCTGGCGCAAAACCACCTTCGTCACCAACCGCCGTGTTCAAACCTTTGCTTTGCAACACTTTACGTAAGCTATGGAAAATCTCCGCGCCCATGCGCAAGCCTTCAGAGAAAGTTGGCGCACCCACAGGCATCACCATAAACTCTTGAATATCAACATTGTTATCCGCATGCTCACCACCATTGATAATATTCATCATGGGTACCGGCATCGAGAATTTCCCATCACGATTAATATGCTCGAATAATGGTTTGCCCGCAGCTTGCGCTGCTGCTTTAGCATTAGCAAGAGAAACCGCAAGAATAGAATTGGCGCCTAATTTTTCTTTATTTTCGGTGCCATCCAAGTCCAACATGATTTTATCAATAGCAGCTTGGTTAGAGGCATCTTGACCGACTAACGCGTTTTTTAATTCATTGTTGACATAACCAACCGCTTTTAACACGCCTTTACCCAAGTAACGCTTAGCATCACCATCGCGCAACTCCAAAGCTTCACGAGAACCCGTCGAAGCACCAGAAGGAGAGCAAGCAATCGCTCTGACGCCATTGTCTAAAACTACTTCAGCTTCAACCGTAGGATTACCACGTGAATCTAAAACTTCACGGCCTATTACGTCAACAATCTTCACTTTTTATTCCTCTATGCAAAATCTGCACATCAAGTGCTAGTCATTTGCTACTTTTATTTAAACCAAAAACTAAACTAATAACCTAGATCAAATCACCACTACCAAACTCGGTAATGGAGTCTTCAACAAAACCTGCTTTTTTTACCACTATATCCAATTCTTTCATGGTCGCTAACATTTCTTCGATACGATACATGGGGAAAGAATTTGGGCCATCACATTTGGCAATAGCCGGATCCGGATGCGACTCCATAAAAACGCCAGAAACCCCTGCAGCTATAGCCGCTCGGGTTAGCACCGGAATCACTTCACGCAAACCGCCCGAAGATGAACCTTGGCCACCTGGTAATTGCGCTGAATGGGTTGCATCATAAACAATCGGCACTCCCGACTCACGCATGATGGATAAAGAGCGCATATCTGAAACTAAGTTATTGTAGCCAAAAGAAACGCCACGCTCACAAATCATAACCTGTTCATTGCCAGTTTCTTTAGCTTTATCTATCACGTTTTTCATATCCCACGGCGATAAAAACTGTCCTTTTTTGATATTCACAGGGATCCCTGGCTCACAAACCCGACGAATAAAATTAGTTTGGCGGCATAAAAAGGCTGGTGTTTGCATCACATCCACAACATCGGCGACTTCTTGCATCGGCGTATCTTCATGCACATCGGTTAATACTGGCACGCCCACCTGCTCTTTAACCTTTTGCAAAATCTTTAGGCCATTTTCAAGACCTGGGCCACGGAAACTTTTGCTTGAAGAACGGTTAGCCTTATCGAAAGATGACTTGTAAATATAAGGAATTTCTAACTTGTCCGTAATTTCTTTCATGTAGCCAGCAGTATCGATCGCAAGTTGCTCGCTCTCGATGACACAAGGGCCGCAGATCAAGAAAAATGGTTGATCCAGTCCAACATTCCAATCCAATAACTTCATAAGCTAACCTAATAAATCTTTAAAAATTTTTTAACTATTGCGATCCCTTTGCACCATTGCCGCTTCCACAAAAGCTTTAAACAAAGGATGACCATCGCGCGGCGTCGAGGTGAATTCTGGGTGGAATTGACAAGCCACATACCAAGGGTGATCGGCAAGCTCAACCATTTCCACTAACTTCTTCTCGGTTGAAGTACATGATACCACAAGACCCGCAGCTTCTAGTTGCGGCAGTAAATAGTTATTCACTTCATAGCGATGGCGATGGCGTTCTTCAACCACATCGCTTTGATAGATGCTATGGGCTTTAGTTCCCGCTTTAATATCGGCAGGTTGCGCACCCAAGCGCATGGTACCGCCCAAATCCGACTCATCAGAGCGCTCCACTCGAGTCCCGTCGGCATCGACCCATTCCGTGATCAAACCCACCACCGGATTGGGGCTCTTGGCGTTAAATTCGGTACTGTTAGCATGCTCCATGCCAGCCATATGCCGTGCATATTCAATAACCGCCACTTGCATCCCTAAGCAGATCCCCAAATAGGGAATTTTATTTTCCCGCGCATATTTGGCAGTAAGGATCTTGCCTTCCACTCCACGCTCGCCAAAACCGCCAGGGATCAAGATGGCATCCATATCCCTTAACTTATCGGTGCCATTTTTTTCGATGTCCTGCGAATCGACATAATGAATACAAACTTTCTGGCGAGTATGTAAACCCGCATGTTTCAAGGCTTCGGTTAGCGACTTATAAGCTTCGGTCAGATCCATGTATTTGCCAACCATGGCAATATCCACGTTGCCTTTTGGGTTAGCTTCACGGTATAAAACTTCTTCCCATTCGGATAAATCAGCGGGTTTGGTATCCAGTTGGAAACGCTCACAAATAAGGCTATCGACCTTCTGGCTTAATAAAACTTGTGGGATCTGGTAAATACTGGGCACGTCTTCAATCGACACTACTGCTTGCTCTTTAACATTGGTAAATAAAGCGATTTTCGCTTTTTCACTCGGCGGTAAAGGTCTGTCGGAGCGACAAACCAACATATCGGGCTGAATACCAATGGAGCGCAATTCTTTAACTGAGTGCTGAGTGGGCTTTGTCTTGAGTTCACCCGCGGTAGCGATATAAGGCAGAAGCGTTAAATGCACAAACATGGCATTTTCTTTGCCGACTTCGAAGCGCAACTGACGAATGGCTTCCATAAAAGGTAATGACTCAATATCACCAACCGTACCGCCCACTTCTACCATCGCAATATCAGCACCTTTGGCGCCTTCGATAACCTTTTCTTTGATGTTATCGGTAATATGCGGAATAACTTGCACCGTACCACCAAGGTAATCGCCGCGACGCTCTTTACGTAAAACGTCAGAATAAACACGACCGGTAGTGAAATTATTGCTTTGTTTCATGCGAGTGCGCACAAAACGCTCGTAATGACCGAGATCGAGATCGGTTTCTGCGCCATCGTCAGTCACAAAAACCTCACCATGCTGGAATGGGCTCATGGTACCAGGATCCACATTGATATAAGGATCTAATTTCAATAAGGTCACTTTCAAGCCGCGCGACTCTAGCAAAGCTGCCATCGAAGCCGCCGCAATACCTTTACCTAATGAGGAAACCACCCCGCCTGTTACAAAAACATACTTGGTCATAAGTCTAATTCAACCGGTTCACGTTAAATGTATTAATACAATAAGAAAACCGCCAATTTAACCTATATGCCTCAAGGCCTTGTTATTAGCGGGCTTCACGAATTTTGTTATAGCAGTTTGGCTCAAATTCTAATCTAAGCATGAACCAAATGTCTTTGAGAAGAAAGGGCTCTCAGGACGGGAAAGCATTATAGCAAAAAGGCCTGATGATTGGCGAGGAGTTTTTGTGGAAGCTAGTTCAGCCTCGGTTCATTGTTATGACAAAGCGTTTCAAATGAAACTTAGCTTTACACAATTTGCCTACCGCTAACCTAACCGCTGTCCTATTATACTAAAGGGACAAATTTAAACATTCACCCATATCAGAGAAGGAGTATGGGCATGGAAAACTCAAAATCAAACTGGCTAAGCGCTGATAATTGTGTAAAAAGCTCGGTAATCTTTTGGTATATCATCGCCACTATTGGGCTTTGGTTATTCGTTGCTTATCTTGTGTTGGGCTATGGCGGATATGCTGTCAGTGGCGATTTGAAAGAATGGAATAATCTCTCCAATGGCGGCATTCTGGAAAATGATCTGATTGGCAATTTCTCTTTTGCAACTCATATCCTATTAGCCGTCATTATTATTGGCGGTGGCCCGCTGCAATTAATTCCAGCGCTAAGAAACCGCTATCCAAGCTTCCACCGCTGGTTAGGTCGAGCTTATTTGGTCAGCGCTTTTTTAACCACCCTAGCGGGGCTTTACCTTATCTGGTTACGCGAACAGCACTTACCCGTTATTTTACAATATGCTATCACCCTAGACGGTATCTTAATTTTTTGTTTCGGTCTTCTGGCTTGGAAATATGCATCAGCTAAAAAATTCGTTATACACCGACGTTGGGCACTAAGAACCTTTATGGTTGCCAGCGCTGTTTGGTTTTTTCGGGTCGGCTTTTTTGGCTGGCTAATGATTAATCAAGGCCCAGTAGGGTTTGATCCTGAAACTTTTTCTGGCCCCTTCGTAACCTTTATATCATTCGCCCAATATTTAATACCCTTAGCAATTTTAGAACTCTATTTCTATGCCAAAGATAAAGCAACAGCAGCAGTTAAAGTCATCACCGCAGTGACCATAGCCAGTTTCACCCTTATTATGGCTATCGGCATTTTCGCAGTATCGGTAATTAAATGGCTCCCGAGTATCTAGTGTTTGCTAAACTCGTAAATGCTGCCACTCTTGGTGGCGCTGCAAATAAATTTTAGTATAGCTGCAAATTGGCTCGACTTTAAAACCTAACTTTTCGATTTCCGTTAGCGTCATTTTCATTAAAACCGATCCGTAACCTTTTCCGCGCAGCTCCATAGGGACTTCCGTATAGTCCAAAGATAAGTAACCGCCATGATTAGTATAGCGCAGTAGTGCGAACTGATTAGGCTCTAACTCTACTAAAAATTGCTCTTTATCCGCTTGATGGATCACTTTGGGTAGCTCCGCTGCTTGATTTGGCATCAGTTTGTCCGCGTGTTTTTGTTTTAGTTTAGCCAATTTTGGCTCTATCACAATCGAGCAGTAGCGGTTTTCAGGATTTCGATTATAGTAATCTTGATGATAAGACTCTGCCGGATAGAAAATTTCCAATGGCACTAATTCGGTCACAATCGGTTGTTCAAATAAAGAAGCCATTTCTTCAAGAACTGTATTAGCAACTTGTTTTTGTTTGTCCGAATGGTAAAGAATGATTGAACGATACTGAGTGCCAATATCGGCCCCTTGACCATCTCTTTGGGTGGGGTTGTGGCTAGTCATAAACACTTCCAATAAGTCTTTGTAACTTATCACACTGGCATCAAAGCTCACCTGAATCACTTCAGCGTGCCCAGTTGAGCCGCTACAGACTGAAGTATAGTTTGGCTCTGGATCATGACCACCAGCATAGCCAGACACTACCTTTGCAACGCCATTAAGCTTTTGGATCACCGCTTCAACGCACCAAAAGCAGCCGCCACCAAAAGTTGCTAATTCAAATTCTTTATCAGTTGTCATACTTTGATTCCTAGCATTTTCATCCACACCGACAAGGCTCATATAGACTTGGCATGAACGACATTAAATACCTATTTAGGCTGTTTAGACGCAAGGATAAGCCAATCGTTACTTTTGCGCCCTTTTCTAGTTAATTTGCTCAATTATGGCATAAGTTATAGACTAGTGAAGGTGACCAGTTAAATCGTTAACGGAATAAGGTTTAGCTTATGAATCAAACAACTTCTACAGCTCTGATAACGCCTTTACGAAAATGCGCTTTTAGAGACGTTCTTTTTGTGCTGATACTTTTTGCAGTAGCGGCTTTGCTAACTCAGGCTAACGCAGAAGAAATTCAGCAAATTGGCACCTACAAAGTTGTGTTAAAAGGACAAAGTCAGCATTTAAATTGTCGCTCTGGCCCAGGAAAAAAATTCCCCATCACTCGAAAGTTAGATAACGGCACTGAAGTTATGGCGGTTAGAACTCTACCCCATGGCTCAACTTGGTTTTTAACCAATTTTGCCTGCTTTGTAAAAGCCGATTCTCAGTTTTTAGAAATCATCAATCTTGCGACCGAGGATGTTAGTGAAGTCAAAGATCCTAGAATCTTTCGCTAGTCAGCTTTTTTAGATTGATAGCGAACTTGTTATAGCTTTCGCTTGTTGCCAAGCTTGTTCTAATTGCTCTAAGTTAGCTGTATCTACGGATAGGCCTTGCGTCTGAATAATGGTTTCTAATTGTCGAAACCGTGTTTCAAATTTTCGATTAGCCTTGCGCAAAGCGGTTTCTGCATCAAAGTCTAAGTGACGAGATAAATTTACTACGGCAAAGAGCAGATCCCCAATCTCTTCTTCGATATTGACTTTATCTTGGTTAGCAACGGCTTGTTTTAGTTCGGCCATTTCTTCTTCAATTTTATTGATTACGCCATCAAGACTTGGCCAATCAAAACCATGCCGCCCTACTCGCTTTTGTATTTTTTGAGCAATGGAAAGCGACGGAAAGCCTTTCGGTAAATCATCCAATAAGCTTTGATTAGCGTTATTTTTACTTTGCCGCTCTTGCTGCTTTTGTTGTTCCCAATTGCGCTTTAATTCTGCGTCCGAAATGTATTGCTGATCGGCAAAGACGTGCGGGTGCCGCCTTTCCAGCTTATCAGCCATTGCTTTGGCGATAGACTCAAAATCAAAACGCCCTTCTTCTTGACCGATCTGAGCGTAAAAAATCACCTGAAACAATAAGTCACCCAATTCGCCATGCAATTCTTCAAAATCGCCCTGCTCAATAGCGTCCGCCACTTCATAAGCTTCCTCGAGGGTGTAGGGAGCTATGCTGGCGTAAGTTTGCTTTTTATCCCAAGGACAACCCGTTTCAGGATCACGCAAAGCACGCATAATGGCTAACAGCCGCGCGGTTTCTGGCAAGTTTTCATTCACAGCCATTAAAACAGCCTCACTCTTAAACTGCTATTAGCCACGTTTGCGAGCCACCTCAAAAATATTCGGCAGTTGTTTCAACAAACTTAGGATCCGCTGCAGATCTTTAGCCGCGGACAACTCCACTTCCAAATGAATCACAACTTGCTCCTTAATTTTACGGGTGGTCATATCGGTTATGGCCGCGTCCTCATTAGACAAAACCGTGGTAATGTCTTTTAGCAAACCGCGTCGATCAAAAGCATGAATAACCAAGTCCACCGAATAATGATTGCTCGAATCTGCCTGCCATTCTACGGGAATGACTCTTTCCGGCTTTTGCTCCAAAGCCTTCTTAGCATGAACGCAATGTTTGCTATGGATCACAATGCCGCGACCTTGAGTAATGTAGCCAATAATGCCCTCACCAGGCACTGGTTTACAGCACTTAGCGATATTAGTCAGCAAGTCGCCCACTCCCGACACTGAAATATCGCTCATGGAATTACGCTTGGACTTTTTGCGCAGGGTTGGCGTGATGTCTTGTATTTTTTCACTCGCCTGCTGAGTCGACTGGAACAACTCTTTAGCGCGGTTAATAACCTGATTAATTCCTAAGTCGCCAGTACCGATTTTAGCCAGCAACTCGATTTCACTGGCCAGATGCAACTTAGCCGCCAATTGCAGCAGATCAATATTTTTTAATTCAAGACGCGCTAGTTCCTTATCCAACAACAAACGTCCAGCATTAGCATTGTCTTCTTTATTGAGCTTATTAAACCACTGATTGATCTTGTGGCGAGTTCGCGGCGCAGCGATGTAACCATTATACGGCACTAGCCAATCACGACTTGGTGCTTCTTCTTTTTTGGTCATAATTTCAATCACATCGCCGCTTTGCACCTGATAAGTCAAAGGCACAATACGACCGCTAACTTTAGCGCCAATACAGCGATGCCCGACTGACGTATGTACTCGATAAGCAAAATCAATCGGTGTTGCCCCCAATGGTAAATCGATCACCTTACCCCCTGGAGTAAAACAAAAGACTCTATCTTCAGAGACCGAAGTTTGAAACTCCTCCATCAACTCATCAGGATTGGCATCGGCCAATTCCGACTGCCACTCTAACAGCTGACGCATCCAAGCGATTTTATCGTCCACGCCAGCCTTGGCGAGGTTCGCGCCTTCTTTATAAGCCCAGTGGGCAGCAATTCCTTTTTCCGCTTCTTCATGCATTTGGAAGGTTCGAATTTGCACTTCTAACACCTTGCCTTCTGGTCCCAGCACCGCGGTATGGATCGAGCTGTAGCCGTTTTCTTTGGGTGTCGCCACATAGTCATCAAACTCCTTTGGAATATGCTGCCACTCGCCATGCACAATGCCCAAAGCACCATAACAGTCCTGCACCTTTTCCACTAAAATCCGCACCGCACGAACGTCATAAATCTCCTCAAAGGGTAGATTTTTACGGGTCATCTTTTTCCAAATGCTGTAGATATGCTTTACTCGCCCCGAAACCTCGCCAGTGATTTGTTCCGCTTTAAGCTTATCGCTTAGTAAGCCGATCACTTCTTCAATATATTGTTCTCGTGCTACTCGCTTTTCTTTCAAGCTTTTGGCGATTTTTTTGTAGGTTTCAGGTTCTAAATAACGAAACGCAAAGTCTTCCAGTTCCCACTTTAATTGGCCAATCCCCAAACGATTGGCCAATGGCGCGAAAATATCGCGAGTTTCTTTTGCAAACGCAACCTGAAGTTCACGGCTTGAATGTTTGATATGGCGCAAAGAAATCACCCGATCCGCCAGCTTCAATAACACCACCCGCGCATCATCGACCATCGCCAACAGCATTTTACGCAAACTCTCCACTTGCTGATCGTCTTGCCCCGTTCCAGTTTGCTGCTGGGTTTCTTGCTGCAGCGCGCGAATAGCCTCCATCTGACCAGCACCCTGCACCAGATCCGCAATCGGCTTGCCGACTTTCTCCTTAATCGTCTCGACCTTGATCGCATCCGCAATCACCGCCGGCAACAAAATTGCCGCGGTTAAAGTATCCGAATCCGCATTAAAATGAGTCAATACCTCTGCCAGCTCCAAACCTGCCGCTAAGGTATTTAACTTCAAGGTCGGAGTCTGCGACACATTCTTCTGGGCAAGCTCAACCGCCAAAGCCATTTTCTTAATAGCCTTAGCCGGCAGTTGTAATTGATTTAAAGCAAGCCAAGCCTCGAACTCAAACTTGCCCTGCTCCACCAACTCAAAAATATCGTGATCTTTACGCTTCATCGCCTAAATGACTTAAATTTTAGAAATTATGACCAGAACAGATGTTTTAACAAAAAAATAGCAAGATTGATAATGAATTTCTGTATCAGCAACACAAAAATGATAATGCCTCTGACCATAGACTTTGATATATTAAATTCACAATTTAAGCAGGACGCGCCATTACCATCTAAAAACTAAAAATACTTATGAACTTATCCCAAACCGAAATTAAAAACCGCGCCCACCAATTCACTATCGATTTTGCCGATGCGGTAAAAGAAAATGCTGAATCGCAATTATTCCTTAATGCCTTTTTCAAAATTTTCGGGGTGGATTCTCGTCGCATAGGAAAATTTGAACGAGCCGTCAAAACCGACAACAGTCGTTCAACCAAGCGTATCGATCATCTATGGCCAGGAAAACTGCTGATTGAAATGAAGTCCACTGGACAAAATCTTGATAAAGCCTATCAACAAGGGTTTAACTACTTTAAAGGCTTAAAAGACGAGGATTTGCCACGCTTTGTTATGGTTTGCGATCTTAATGATTTCCGCCTCTATGATCTCAACAAGGATAAAGATTACCGCTTCACGCTCGACCAGCTGGTCGATAACCTGCATTTGTTCGACTTTATGCAGGATAAAGAGTTAATTGATGTTGAACAGTATGAGCTCAATGAAAAAGCTGCTTATTTATTAGGCAACTTGCATGATGCGCTTGAAGCCAGCGGCTACCAAGGGCATCAGTTACAGATTTTTATGGTGCGTATCCTCTTTATCTTATTTGCCGAGGATACAGGCGTTTTCAACCAAAACCAATTTACCCTCTATCTCAAGCGATTCACTGACGAATCTGGGCTTGATACGGATATGCACCTACACAAGCTATTTCAAATATTGGATAAGCCAGAATCAGAGCGCAACCTTAACCTAAGTGAAGAACTAAACGCCTTTCCTTACGTCAATGGTCATCTATTCGAGGAAAGGATCGATCTGCCGAGTTTTAACCAGTCCATGCGTGAGCAATTGATCGAATGTTGCCATTTCAACTGGAAAGACATCAGCCCCGCCATTTTCGGCAGTTTATTCCAATCGATTATGGATAAAACCCTCAGACGCAATCTCGGCGCCCACTACACCAGCGAAGCCAATATCCTTAAAGTGATTGAGCCTTTATTTTTAAACGACTTAAACGCCGAATTCGAGCGCATCAACAAACTCAAACAACTGAAAACCCGCGATCGCCAATTTATCGAACTGATGAACCAGATCCGCAGCCTAAAACTGCTCGATCCCGCCTGTGGCTGTGGCAACTTCCTGATCATCAGCTACCGCGAACTCAGACGCCTAGAGCTAAAAATCATGCAGGCACAACTGCAAAGCGACCAACAGGCGCATTTTGCCATTGATATTGAACCGCAAATTAGCCTGAACAATTTTTACGGCATCGAAATCGACGAATGGCCAGCGCGGATTGCCGAAGTCGCCATGTGGCTGACCCAACAGCAAATGAACCGCGAATTTGCCAAATCCTTTGGCCGCGAGCCGGATCTGTTGCCGCTAAAACAACACGCCAATATTCACCACGCCAATGCATTAACCCAAGATTGGGCTGAAATCATTGCCGCCCAACAATTGGATTATATTATTGGCAATCCGCCATTTGTCGGTAAGCAATATAGAACGCCAGAACAAGTCAAAAGCATGGAAATTGCTTTTGACTCAATAAAAAAGCATAAAAATCTCGACTTTGTAGCGGCTTGGTTTTATAAATCTGCTATTTTTGCTCGAAACACCAAAATAAAAATTGCCCTAGTTTCTACTAACTCTATAACTATGGGCGAACAAGTAGCCATTCTCTGGCAACCGATTTTAGACATGGGATATAAAATCAACTTTGCTCACCGCACCTTCCAATGGCATAACGATGCCAAAGGCAAAGCTGCCGTGCACTGCATTATTGTGGGGTTTGGCTTGCAAGACTCAGCCACTAAAACCATTTTTGATTACCCAGATGTTAGATCTGAAGCATTGCCAATTAAGGCTGAAGCAATCAATCCTTACTTAGTGGATGCAATAGATAAAATCATCGCAAACCGAGCAAAGCCCATTTGCTCTGTACCTGAAATGGTTTTTGGCAGCATGCCAAATGATGGTGGCTGTTTACTACTTAATGCCGAGGAAAAACAAGCCCTTATCAACTCAAATCCAGAACTAGAACACTGGATAAAACCAGCGCTCGGTGCTCGTGAATACATCAATTCTATTCAACGCTATTGTCTTTGGTTAGCGGATTCAAGTGCAAAACAACGACGTGACTTGATGCAAATTCCAGAAGTTAAGCGCCGTATTGAGGGCGTGTTTCAAATGCGTTCAACTAGTAACCGAGCCTCTACCAAAAAACTAGCAGAAGCACCTTGGCTTTTTGGTGAGATACGCCACCCAAAACAAGGAACTTATATTCTTGTCCCCCGCGTTTCTTCTGAAAGACGAGAATATGTTCCTATGGGCTTTTTCGATCAAAATACTGTTGTAACCGATGCAGCACTAATAATCCCCAATGCCAGCCTCTATGAATTTGGCGTTTTAACCAGCCAGATGCATATGGACTGGATGCGCACCGTGGCAGGTCGCCTAAAAAGTGATTATCGTTACTCTATTAAACTGGTGTATAACAATTTCCCTTGGCCGCAAGCCACAGATGCGCAAAAAGCCCAGATCGAACAATTGGCTCAAGCCATTTTAGACGCGAGGCAGCAGGAAGTGGACAAAGACGCCAGCACCAGTTTGGCTGATCTCTATGATCCCGACTTGATGCCGCCCGAATTGCGCAAGGCCCATAACGCCATGGACAAAGCCGTGGATAAACTCTACCGCGACAAACCTTTTAGTAGCCCGCTCGCCAGAGTCAAACACCTGTTTGAGCTATACAGCCAATTAACATCTTGATTCAAAGGTTCTGGTTGTTTAACACTGGATTCTGCGGTAAGCGACCGCCGGAAGTGCCCTTGGATACCGCAGAATGACGAGCTTTATTTTTACCCGTCATTATGAAAAGTGCTCAGTCAAGCTGGACATTGACTTTGCAACCAAGTAAGTCCGTAGCAAAACCAATGGGCTAAATGGACACCTTACAAACCCCAAGAAATTACCCTGCCTTGCTTACTTAGGATTGTTGCATAACCGTTAGCAACTATGGCAACCTAAAACCTTATCTACAAAATGAGGAAAGTCCATATGAAGCTAAAATCTCTAGCTAGAATGTTATTGTACTTCTCTTTTATCTTTAACCTTTTTGGGTTCGTGTCTTTCGCCTTTCCTGAAACTCTAGGAAAATCTGCTGGCTTACCAGTTCCGCCACAATTGATTTATTCAAGTTTTGTCGCTGGAACTATTCTTATATGGGCATTTGGCTACCTATATTTAGCGCGTCAAAAGGAGTTTAATCGACCATTGTTATGGATAGGCACCGTAGGAAAGTTTAACTTTTTTATTGCCCTGCTGATCAGTTGGTGTCATTCAGAAATTGCCTTACAAACTGTGATGATGGGATTGGTAGACTTATTTATGGGTATTGTGTGGCTGAGTTATTTATTAACCAGTAAACATGAATTGAAGTGAGTTTATATAGTCCGACAAAATAGCAGTGCCTTTTGTTAGGGTTCGCAAGCTCACCGCTAACCTACCAACGAAACTCCTGCGAACGACCGCCAAGGCAACCTTGTTTGGAGCAAGGCTATTGCATTCCCTACCTCCTGTAGGTCAGATGGCGGAAATTAGAATAATGCAGGCGCAATTATTGACAAGAGTCTATTCTGAGTTCTTGCGGTGTCGATCAAGTGGACCCTTGCCTGCACTGGGGTTTCAGAATGCAGCTCTAAGTTACTGATAAAAAAGAAATAAAATTGCTTTAGGCGCGGCAAAATCTAAAATTGATGCGGGAGTTTGCTAACTGCAAATGACCAATTCAATTTTAGATTTTAACAAAGCATAAAGTGATTTTAGACTTTTTTGCCCTTTTCAAACAAGGCGATGGATTCTGTGTGGGTTGTGCCTGGAAACATATCCATCACCCCCGCCTTAACCAGCTGATAACCTTTTTCTTTAAGCTCGCCAGCGTCACGCGCCAAGGTCGCTGGGTTGCACGATACATACACTATACGCTCTGGATTAAAGCGGGTGATGTTTTGCACTACGTCTAAGGCTCCGCTTCGTGGTGGGTCGATCAGCACCTTATTAAAGCCTTGTTGCGCCCAGTCTTCGGCAGTGAAGTCGTCTTGCAAATTAGTGGCGTAAAACTCTACATTGGCTAAGCCGTTATGCTTGGCGTTCATGGCGCCGCGCTCGACCATGGCATCTGAGCCTTCGACGCCGACCACATTTTTAGCAACGGTGGCTAGCGGAATGGTGAAATTCCCTAAGCCACAGAACAGATCCAAAATACGATCCTCATCTTTTGGTTCTAGCCAGTCGATGGCTTTTTTCACCATTTGCTGGTTAATGCTGGCGTTGACTTGAGTGAAATCCATCGGGTGGAACAATAATTCCACATCAAAAGCATCGATGCGATAAGACAGCCAATCACGCTTATCGGGACCATAAAGTAAATGTACCGTATCTGGGCCTTTGGGTTGTAAGTAAATATACAAACCGTGTTTTTGGCCAAAGTCGGTCCATAGGGTTTTATCTTTTTCCGTCAGCTCTACCAAATGACGCACCACTAGAGCTACCTGATCATCACCCATGGCGACCTCAAGCTGTGCGGTTTTATCATTAGTATCAAGCTCCGAAATCATATCGCGCAGCGGACGTATCAACTGCCCTACTCGCTGATCCAGAACAGCACAAGACTCAATTTGTGCTAGGAAATTACTTTTCTTTTCACGAAAACCTACTAAGGCGCCGCCTTTTTTCGGTACATATTTCACGCCCAAACGCGCTTTACGGCGATACCCCAACACATCGGCTTGCATCGGTTCAACTAATTCATAGTCTTCTGCCGCGCCAAAATGCTTGAGCTGCTCTACCAGTACCGACTGCTTATGGGCAATTTGCGCCGCATTAGCCATATGTTGCAAACTACAGCCGCCACAAATATCTGCATGAGCGCATGGTGGCGAAACCCTATCATTAGAAGCTTGGTGAATTTCAACCGCCAAGCCTTCGTCAAACTTGCCACGCTTTTCGGTATAGAGAAAATCCACCACTTCGCCCAAGAGCGCATTATCGACAAAGGTAGTTTTGCCCTCGATTGAACAAATACCTCGACCTTCATGAGAAAAGGCATGGATCGATGCGGTGACAGGATCTTTGGGTAATGGTTTTCTGCGGCGACGTCTTGCCATAATCAATCTCTATAATTATCTCTAATCAAGAAGCTATTTCCATGCCTCTAAAAACTCATCAAAATGGTCTTTATTCTCTTCGCGCAAATAAGCTTTAAGCTTTTGCGTCTCCAATTGATAGTCGTCCATGCTTAAATTGCCGCGCATTATCTCAAAACGCAGGTAAACAAGATAGGTATTTAAGACGTCAGTTTCACAATAATCGCGAATAGCTTTAAGGTTTCCTTGATTATAGGTTTCCCAGACTTTAGCACCGCTCATGCCCATCTTGCCTGGATAGCCAAGCATCGAAGCCAACTTATCTAACGGCGCATTGGCGCGACCATTGTACATAGCCAATAAATCCATCAAGTCGGTATGCCGCATCTGGTAACGATTGATGTAATTATTCCACTTAAACTGGCTGTCGATTTCGCCCATATCCCAATATTTTTGCGCCACCACATTATGTTTCATGGCGCGATAGTGCAGCACCGGTAGATCAAAGCCAGAGCCATTCCAGGAGACAAGAGTTGGGGTAAAGCGTTCAATACCATCGAAAAAGCGTTGGATAATTTCTTTTTCATCGGCATTTTCATCGCCTAACGACCAGACTTTGACCTTATCGCCGTAACGGAATACCGCAGAAATGGCTACCACCTTGTGCAAATAGAGTGGCTGGAAACTGGTGCCCGATTGCTGGTAACGCATATGCTCCATGGCCGAAACGACGTCTTCATCAGACAGCCCATCAAAATCGTTTAGCTCGCGACCAGCCTCGAAGTCAGGAATGGTTTCGATATCAAATACAAATAAGTTCATAGTGCTTAATCTTAAGGCTTAAAGTGTTTGGCCTAAATTTCGGCTTGCACCGCTTGCTTAGGCAGGGTAGATTTATTTTTAATCTATTATAGCGGCATTTTAACTTTCTGCTTGGAAAACTCACCATTGTGAATATAGAGCAACTTAAAGCAATTCATTTTCGCGCAACGATAAAACCTTTCGGGGTATTAGTGGCAGGTTTGTTGATGTTTAATAGTTTAATGCTTGCTGCCAGTGAAGATCTCCCTAGTTTAGACAATACGGTTACAAAAAGCGTTTCGCTGCTGTGGATTGCACCTTATCAAAAGCCAGAGCGAGCACCTATTTATCAGGCGTTTAAAAGCATTTTAAACTCAGACTCGCAACTGGCCCTTAACTTCGAGATACGCTATCAGCCCTTTGTTATAGGGCAAGACTTAAGCAGCCAGCTTAACTCAAGCTACGACTTCATCATTACCGCTGGTGACCACGCTTGGCTTAGCCTTAAAGATACTTCTGTCTCTGCTAAAAAAATTGGGTTAATGCTTTCCGAGCCATTATTTAGAGAGCTCACGATACAAAATCCTGAACAAGTCTATGCCATTAGCAGTCAGCAGCCTGCACAGCGCTTTTTTGCCTTGATCCAAGCAATGAACTTTTATCAAACTCAAACCGCATCTTTTTTTACCAAACAACAAATAGAACAAAAGTTACTATTTGAAAATACCGCAAGAACTTTCGATGTGCCTTTTATGGCTATGGAGCACAGCAGCAAAACCAGTATTTTAGAAGCCAGTAATAGCATCGATGCATGCTGCCGAGTATTGTTGGTCAAAAGCCAAGATTTCGGTGCTTCTTTAGCCAAACAGAAAGCTTTGATGATGAACAGTTATAAAAACAAAATTATCGTGATTGGTGATAGTCGAACCCTCTTAAAACAAGGAGCAATGGTAGTATTATTCAGCCAGCCTCACCAAATCGGTCAACAAGCTGCCGAAATGGTACGCGACATTCTAACCAAGAAAAATCTTAAGCCGTTTCAAGAGCCGAATAATTTTATGATAGACTCGAATAATTACATCAGCCAACTGATGGGTTACGACAAGGAATCAGTGGGTTCTTTGACCAGAAAAACAAAATTGATCGAAAATATCTATTCGACTAAGGATCAAGATTTATGAGCAACTGGGGAATCAGCCCTCGTATATTAACGCTAGCGTTGGCGCCAACAATTTTAGTTGCTTTGTTGATGAGTGTCTTCTTTATTAATAGCTATTCTAATAAAGTTGATGACTCTTTGATGCAAAGAGGAAAAACCATTGCTAGCCAACTAGCGATGACCGGCGAGTATGATATTGTCAGCCTTAATTACGAAAACTTGGTGAATATCAGTCGCATCGCTCAAGATAATGACAAGGATTTAGTTGCCGTTACCTTCTACGATCATAACCGTCGCATAATTTCTTCAACTGGCAGTCGAGAATACTTACAAGCCATGTCGCTGGAGCTGTTATCACAAACAAAAAGTGATACCAACAATCCCAACAAGTTCCGCATGGTCACCACCCACCCATTAAGCAACGGTACGGTTTTTTACGCTCCGATTGTCTCTAGCATTAAAGAAATAGGAACCCCATGGGACAGCAAACAAAGCCATGCTCAAAAATCCAATCTATTGGGCTATGTGGCAATCTATTTAACCAAGGAATTTTCCCTAGTCGCAAAATATAAAGCGCTGTTTGCTAGTTTAATGATCGGTTTGCTTGGTATTGTTATCGGCGGTTTTTTAGGGCGAAAAATGGCAGCCAGCGTTACCGAGCCGATTAATGCGATTGTTGGCGGGGTTAATAAAATTAAAGAGGGCCATTTAGATACACGCATAGCTGCTGACACTTTTGCCGAATTAAGCACTCTCGAAAAAGGCATCAACTCCATGGCCGAACACATGGAGCATAACCAAGAAGAACTGCAATTAGCCGTTCAACAAGCCACCGCCGATTTGCAAGAAACGCTAGAAACACTAGAGGTAAACAATCTGGAACTTGACTTAGCGCGCAAACAAGCGGTCGAAGCAAGCCGTATTAAAACCGAATTCCTCGCCAACATGGGTCACGAGATTCGAACTCCGATGAATGGCGTAATTGGTTTTACCGACTTATTACTGAAAACCGAACTAACCAATAAGCAAAAAGATTTCCTTTTTGACATTAAACGTTCTGCGGTAAACCTTTTATCAATTATTGACGACGTCTTGGATTATTCCAAAATCGAAGCGGGCAAAATGTCACTCGAGCGCTACCCATTCAGTCTGCGCGAATGTGTAGATGATGTCTTTAGTATGCTAGGACCAAACGCTAATAAAAAAGGATTGGAGCTGGTCTCTTTAATTTATTCGGATATACCCCACTCTTTGCTTGGCGATCCGGTTCGCATTAAGCAAATTATTACCAACCTTATTAATAATGCGATTAAGTTTACCAAGTCCGGTAGTGTCGAGTTGCACGCAGAAATTGAATCGGAAACGAATCAAGGTGTGAAACTAAAAATTCAGGTCAAAGATACCGGCATTGGCCTAAACCCTGAACAGCAAAACGCATTATTTAGAGCCTTTAGTCAAGCAGACGCTAGCACTAAGCGCGTCTTTGGTGGAACCGGGCTTGGCTTAGTTATTTCAAAATCGCTGGTTGAAAAAATGGGTGGCGAAATTAATGTTAGCAGTATCGAAGGCCAAGGATCTAATTTCTGGTTTACCTTAGACTGTGAGCGTTCTGAAACTGATGACTCGGAGCATTTAACTTCTGATATTTTGGCAAATAAATCTGCGCTTATTTTTGACCCCCATCCCTCTACTCGCTTATCACTGACCCAGATGCTTGAAGATATGAAAATGGTAGTGAATAGTTTTGAAGTGATGGAAGACTTGTCAACAGAATTAGATCTCTATCGACAAAGCGGTAAAGACGTTGAGGTTATTGTGGTTGGCGCTTCTAGTTTCAAACGACGCCATGAACAACTTCAATATCTGTGCAATCAAGCCGCAGCGCTAAACTGCCCAGTCATTAGCTTTAGCACCTCAACCGATATTGAAGAGCTCGAAGAGTTACAAACCCTTGGGGTTACGCGCACCTTACGCAAGCCGGTGACTCATCACAACCTGAGCAATGCTTTATTAGAAGTATTAAAACCCGAAACCTTAGAAGATCTTAATCAGACACTCGCTGCCAACCAAGTGCAAAAATTATTTAAAAAAGCTTATGTGTTAGCCGTCGATGATAATGCAGCAAACTTACGCTTGGTTACTATTTTATTGGAAGGTTTAGGGGTTAAAGTTGATACTGCTGAAAGCGGCGTCCAGGCAGTTTCTTTAGCAAAAACCAAACTTTACGATGCCATCTTTATGGATATTCAAATGCCTGAAATGGATGGACTCGAAGCCAGTAAAACCATTCGTTCCAATAAGACTAATGAAAATACCCCGATTATCGCGCTTACCGCCCATGCCATGGCGAATGAAAAAGAGCAGTTGCTCAGTTCAGGTATGGACGACTATATGACCAAACCAGTATCCGAAAAAGATTTAGCCACAAGCTTATTGAAATGGCTAGGTTCTAGCGACGAAGCTGGTGATAATACCAGTGGCGGTAATTTATCGGAGCTAAGCACCAATACTGATGAGCATGAAACCACTTTAGATTGGGAGTTGAGTTTGAAGCTGGCCAACAATAATCTTGAATTAGCCACTGATATGCTAAAGTTGTTTGTTGATACTAACTTTGAAACCAGTAAAAGCATTCATGCCGCATATCAAGCACAAGAGTTTGAAACCCTGCTGACTCATGTGCATAAGCTTCATGGCGCCAGCTGCTACTTAGGAACCCCGAAACTAAAACGTATCAGCTCACAATATGAAACTAAACTCAAAAAGCAAAAGTATAATCAACTCGAAGACATTCACTCTGAGTTACTCAACGAAATTAACCGTGTCAATATCGAAGCGAAAAGCTACATCCAAGAATCTGCTGCTGGCTAAATTTAATCGCTTATTGCAATAGCTTATAATTGAGTGATTAGGATAGGTTCTTGCTTTGGCTTGTGGACACTCGGCGGGTAATGGCTTAGTTGCTCCGCTGATATTTTGCCTACCAATTGATTATCCTTGCTTACGGCAATTAATTCTGTTTCAAGCACCGCTCGCTCTATTGCGTAGCCTGGCTCAAGATCCACAAAAACCTTATGATAATTTGGCGTATAGCCGAAGAATCGCTGCATACCATTATCTAACATTTGGCTTGAGCTTTCCCACAACACCGAAGCCGTCGTGCCTAATTGCGCCTCAAGTTGTTGCTGTTTAATTTTTGTAGCCAGTTGATGCAGTTGACGACTACGCAATTTTTTAGTTTCTTTTTCGATTTTATTCGGCAACCGAACAGCTTTAGTTCCCTCACGATCAGAGTAACTGAAAATATGCATATGACCAAAAGGTTGGGTTTCAACAAAATCCAAGGTCTGCTGAAACTCCTCTTCCGTTTCCCCCGGAAAACCAACGATCACATCGGTGGTAACGTTAAAACTGGGTACATAGCGACGCGCATCATTAACCAGCTCAGCAAAAGCACTGGTACGGCAACGACGAGACATTCGTTTTAACACTGAATCGGCACCACTTTGGATCGGCAAGTGCATATGCGGCATTAAGCGCGGATTTTTAAATAGCTCGAAAAAACCTTCCCCTAAATCCCAAGGTTCAACCGAAGCGAATCGTATTCTAGGAATTTGAGTTTGAGTTAAAATAGACTCCACAAGTTGGTACAAGCTCGAGTTAATGTCGGAACCATATCCGCCAACATGCACTCCCGCTAACACTATTTCTTGAACTCCATCCTTATGAAGCTGATTAACCTCATCAATCAGCTCATCAAGGCTACGACTGCGTTCTTCGCCACGTGCCACGGTCACAATGCAATAAGTACAACGATAGCGACAACCATCTTGGATTTTCATAAAAGCTCTATCGCGATTACGACTAAACAAAGCCGCTTCCCCAGGTTCGGTGGCAAACTCAGGCATCACAGGGACGGCTAAGACTTCCTGAACTTTATCTACCAAAGCTTCTTTATCATGATTATCGATCACCAAATCAACGCCCATGATTTTTTCCAATTCTTGCGGTTCCAACGAAGCATAACAGCCCGTCACCACCATCCGCGCATTGGGATTAATTCGGTGATACTTACGGATCATCTGACGCGATTTTCGTGCCGCTTCAGCAGTCACCGCACAGGTATTGAAGACTATCAGGTTGGCCTTATCTACTTGATTTGATAGAGAATAGCCGATGCGCTGAAAGGATTGCGCCCAGTTTTGTAACTCTGCCTCGTTAAGACGACAACCCAGTGAGCTAAGATGGACCTGCATAGTTGGAATAAACCTTTAAGTGATAAACCTTAATAATGAAAGTCAAGACGACTAACCAAAAGTAAGCCGGCGATTATAGCGACAAATGCTCAAACTTTCACCACTAATTATTAGTTGCAACTACTTTAATCACAGTTAAAAGGGATAAAAAAAGCGCCATTTAGGCGCTTTTTTTCAAACTCAGTGTTAATCTACTTTATGTAGATGCACATCCGTTTGCGGGTAAGGAATTGATATGTTGTTAGCATCTAAAGCCTTTTTAATGGCTTCCAAGTTATCGAAATAGATCCCCCAATAATTAGATACTTCAGACCAAACTCGCAAGGTAAAATTCACTGAACTATCAGCTAACTCTGACACCGCGATAAAAGGTGCTGGATCTTGATGTACTCGTTTATCCTGCGTGATCACTCCCATAATCACCTCTTTTGCACGATCAATATCATCGTCATAACCGATACCAATAGTAAAATCTATTCGACGCGAGCCTTCTTTGCTGTAGTTCACAATAGAGTTGGTTGAAATTGGCGAGTTTGGAATGATAATGGTTTTGTTATCCGGTGTTAGCAATACCGTATTAAAGATTTGAATTTCTTCGACTTTACCCACATGGCCTTGGGCTTCAATCACATCACCGACTTTGTATGGACGGAAAATCAACAGCATTACACCGCCAGCAAAGTTTTGTAAGGTTCCGGATAGCGCCATACCTATTGCTAAGCCCGCACCACCTAAAATAGCAACAAAAGAGGTCATTTGAACCCCTAACATGCTTATCACGGTAACTATCAACAGGACTTTTAAGATCATTCCCGTTAGGCTGACCAAAAAGCGCTCTAAGGTTTCATCAAAGTCTTTTCTTTTGAAAAGACGTTTCATGGCGCCCGTGATCATACGGATCACCATTAAGCCCACAATAAAGACTATAATCGCCATTGCTAATTTAGGCGCATACTGCTTGGCAAGATTTAAGCCTTGCTCTGCCATGCTTCCTAATTGTTCAGTATCAACAGGTAAACTCATTCGATTTCTCCAAAATTAAAAACCCACAGATTGTAAGTTTTTGAAAAATAACAAGCAAACAACTTTTTCGCAGTTTTACAGTATTTTAAACTGTCACTTATTGTTTGCGCATGGCTCATGCTATGATAATTCAATATTTACCATTAGGAGCTGATATGAAACTGCTACTACCCCTATCAATCATCAGTTTGCTTATGCTTACTGCTTGTGCCAGCGTGCCGCCTGCTGATGTGGATGCTAAACTGACTGCATGGCAAGGCCAAAGCATCAATACCCTGATCCAAGCGTGGGGCGTACCAACTCAAGAACGCGAAATTAACGGGATCAAGTATGCCGAATGGAATGCACGCGAAGTTTCTCAGCGGCCGTCGGTGAACGTTGGTGTTGGCGGCTATGGTAGCCACGTTTTTGGTAGTATTGGCACCACTATTTTCGGTGGACGCAAAGAAACTAACTGCCTAGTACAAGTTGGCTATAACCAAGAAGGAACCGTGATTTCCTCAAATTGGAGCGGCGATACGGACACTTGCGATGCCGCAATCCCTGAAAAACTATAACCCTAATCGAGTCGCTCTAGGTATTGAATGATCAGCTGCAGTTGCGGCTGTTGATAATAGTCGTTTACATCCAATTGATAAACCGCGCGGATCTTCCGCGCTTTTTGTTGCCACTGCGCCACCTCAACTCGAAAAGCTATCGCTTGCAACACCGCTTCACTATCGTCAGCGTTTAAATCTTGTGGCGGCTTTAAAGCGAGCTTAAGGTGATTTTCCCCAACAATTCTTTGCGTTAAAACCTCAAACTCACCACTAAATATCGGCTCGGGAAAACCCTGCCCAAAAGGCGCCAATACATTCAGCTGCTCAATAGTCGCCAATTGTAGCTGCTCGGGACTTAGGCTGCCATCCGTTTCGATTTCGTTACCAATGGCGTCGCCCTGCAACAGTTGGGTAACCACAGACTCAAAATATTGACAAAACCGTTCGAAATCTTCGCTTTTAATGGAAAGTCCTGCAGCCATGGCATGGCCGCCAAACTTTGTAATAAGTCCTGGCTGCTGGCTATCCAACAAAGCTAACGCATCGCGAATATGTAATTCTTTAACTGAGCGTGCTGAACCCTTTAAATTTTTCTCATCTTCATTAGCAAACACAATACAAGGGCGATTAACTTTCTCTTTAATGCGCGAGGCCAACAAACCCACTACTCCTTGGTGCCAATGGGCTTGATACAAACACAAACTATTGGCATCAAAATTTTCAAAGCTTTGCTCAGCAAGAATAGCCATAGCTTCATCTTGCATTTCTTGCTCCACTTGCTGCCGATCGGAATTGAGTTGATGCAAAATTTGCGCATATTCGCGCGCCTGCTTTTCATCACTAGCAAGTAAACACTCAATCCCTAAGCTCATATCATCCAAACGACCAGCGGCGTTAATTCTTGGTCCCACCGCGAAACCTAAATCGGTACTTTTAACTTTTGCTAGATTCTTTTTGGTTAAATTCAACAGCTGTAATATTCCAGGTCGAGCTTTAGCTGCCCGCATCAAGCGCAGGCCATGATGCACTAGAATTCGGTTGTTATAATCCAATGCCACTAAATCTGCGACCGTACCCAACGCCACTAAATCAAGATAATGGCTTAGATTCGGTTCGGTAATTTTTTCTTGCTCAAACCAGTTTTTATCACGCAAATAACTGCGTAGCGCCAACAAAAGGTAAAACATAACCCCCACTCCAGCGAGATTTTTACTAGCAAACTTATCATCGGGTTGGTTGGGGTTAACAATCGCATCCGCTTGCGGTAACTCATCGCCAGCCAAATGATGGTCGGTAATGACAACCTTAATGCCGTACTCTTTGGCCTTGTGAACCCCTTGGATACTGGAAATACCATTATCCACGGTTACGATCAGATCCGGCTGCTGGGTTTTAGCAAGCTCCACCAACTCTGGCGATAAGCCATAGCCATAGTCAAATCGATTCGGAACTAAATAGTCGATATGTTTAGCGCCAAAAGCTTTTAATACCAAGATCCCTAGCGCACTGCTAGTGGCACCATCGGCATCAAAATCACCTACTATCAATATTTTTTGTTGTTGCTCAATCGCTTCTGCCAATAACTGACAAGCCTTATCAATATCCTTCAGTTCAGTAAAGGGCTGTAAATTAGCTAAGCTATAATCCAATTCTTTTTTACTGGCGATCCCGCGACTCAGCAAAATTCTATCAATTAAATTTTCAGCATTAAGTTCGCTCGAATCAATTTGCGCTTGGCGCGATACAATCATTTTCTTCATAGTTATTTATTATTTAGGCTTATTCATCTAGCCGCTCAGCTTGGCCAGCAGCCGCTAGAAATCACGGCGCTTTTTAAATTTTCAATTCTTGCTATTATGGACAAACTTGTTAGCAGAAACCACCATTAAGAACTCATGGAAATATCACTTGATGCGCCAAGCGGTAAATACCAAATACAATCTTACGAATCAGGGCGTATTATTATCAATCAAACCCCTTATCAAGGTTGCATTTTGCTTTCACCAGACCAACTAGAAACCTTAGACTCTATCCAAAAAGTAACTGACATTAGCCAGCAACAGCTTAAAGAATGGCGACTTCTAGATCATGAAGTAGTGATATTAGGAACCGGAAAAACTTTAGAATTTCCCGACTGGGGACTGCTAGAAGCGGCGCAGTTGATTGGGCGTCCGTTAGAAGTGATGGCAACGGACGCGGCTTGCCGAACCTTCACCATCCTGGCCAGCGAAGGTCGTAAGGTTTTAGCACTATTGTTAATCTAAATAAATTTGAAATTATTTTGCAGCTTGTTTAACCGCTTTCATGCTATCCAAATTTTGCGCTAATATTTCTGCCGGTTGATAGCCACCGATCAAATTACCGTTTTCCAATACAATGCTTGGAGTTCCGCCTAGGCCAAATTTGCGTACCAGTCTCATGTGTTCAGCGATAGGGTTTTCACAAGAAGCTTTACTAAATTTTTGTTTAAGCTTGGCGTTGGTCATAGCCGTTTGACGATCTTTAGAACACCAGATCCCTTCTAGTTTTTTCGCTGCGGAAGATTGTAATCCGGCTCGCGGAAAGGCTAGGTAGCGAATGGTGATACCACGATCTAAATAGTCCTGACGTTCTTTGTGTAACTTACGGCAATAACCGCAATCGATGTCAGTAAACACCGTAATCACGTGCTTTTCATTAGGCGCTTTAAATATCACCATGTCCTTATCGTTTAACTTAGCAATATCTTCTTTGCGCATGGGCGATTTCAAATTGTTCCACGCCGTGGTCTGTTCACGATTGAGGTTTTTGCGCTGCTCCATATCAATCGCCGTACCCTGAATAAAGTAGCGACCATCTTTGGTGATGTAGATCAAATCGCCATCAGCTTCCGCCGCAAAAAAACCTGGTAATTGACTGTCGTTGATTAACGTAATATTTAAACTAGGAAAACGTTGCTTCATCAAAGACTTAACTTCATCAGCAGATAACTCACCCGCCTGCACCTTACCCGCAATTAGAGTCAATACCAACACACTGATGCTCACCATTACAGAAGCTATTTTCTTATAGGACATTACTTTTATCATTCAATTACAACCGTTTACCAATTATACATTAGAGCCTTAATAGGCGTTTTTACGAAGCCTTTTATCTAGGCGCTATTACTTAATACTAGTTACTAGAATCGCGAAACGCCGATTTGTTTCAGCTAAAACGCCATTATTTCGTTGATGGGGGCTATTTTACGCCCATTCCAGCCAAAAGAGCCTCACTTTACAAATATTTACAAGCTAGAACAAGCGCTAATTAGGCTTAAAATGCTAGCCATAACTTAGCTTTTAACCGCGCGGATGATGTTGCGAATGCAGCTGCTTTAAGCGCTCCTTGGCTACATGGGTATAAATCTGAGTGGTGGATAGGTCACTGTGCCCCAATAACATCTGTAGGGTTCTTAGATCGGCGCCATGGTTTAACAAATGAGTCGCAAACGCATGGCGCAGTATGTGCGGAGAAATTTTATCGCGAATACCAATTTGTTGCGCATAATATTTAATTCGATGCCAAAAGGTCTGGCGCGTCATCATCTTGCCCCGCTTACTCAAAAACAACGGATCCAATTGCTGCGATTTCGCCAATTCTGAACGTGCTTGCCGAATATAGTGACTAATAGCCTCTATCGCTTGCTCGCCTAGCGGCACTAAACGCTCCTTATCACCCTTGCCGATAACTCTTAACACTCCTTGTTGCAAATTCACCTGATTAAGCTCCAAGCCTATCAACTCGCTCACCCGCAAGCCGCTCGAATACAAAACTTCTAACATAGCTTTGTCGCGCAAGCCCATAACCGAATCCAAGTCGGGTTGCTCAAGAAGTGACTCCACATCTTGTTCGCTTAACGACTTGGGGATTGGCGGCTGAACTTTGGGGCTATCAATATTGAGCGTGGGATCACTTTTAATCAGGTGATTCTGTAGCAAATGGCGATAAAATTTACGCGATGATGATAAAAAACGCGCCGTTGAGCGGTTGTTGTATGCCTGCTGATAGCGGAACTGTAAATAATCTTGCAAATCAATGATGTCCACATCCAGTAATCGCTTCTTGCGCTTTGCTAACCAGTCAGCAAACACCTTTAAATCGGTTCGATAGCTGGCTAAGGTTGCTGACGAGAGTCCTTGCTCCATCCACACTTGATCACAAAACTGCTCAACAATAGCTAAATTGGCTTGGTTAGCCTGATTGTGTTGGTTATCTTGGTTCAAAGACTTAAAAACTCATTCCACTGGGAAAGCTTATCATAACAAAAAAGGAGGCATCAGCCTCCTTTTGTAAAAACTGTCGTGATTATTGGATAGGAAAATACAAGCGGGTAATCAGCTCTTCTTCGGCAGTATTAGCCGGATCGGAAATGTATTGCTCCCACATGTTACCGTTGGGTAGAAGATTATTTTCGGCTACATATTGTGCCAGTTGCTTGTAGGATTCGGTCATTTCCATATAAGGGCCAATATGAACTAATTTGACGGCTTTGCCGGCGTAAGTGCGCTTAAATTGAATCTCGCTGCCCTCATCCACTTCAACCGCATAATCCACAGGCAAAGCCGCTTCGAAAGCCCAAAAACCTTCTTCAGGGCTGCCGCCAGTAGTGATAGCCAGTGGTGCACCGGCAAAGTTTAATTGCTTTTCCGCCATGAAAGCGACTAGTTTCCCGTAGGACTCGGCCAGCGCTTGCGAGATTTTATCGCCATCCATCTCCGATCTATTCGCCATGTAAATAATCGCATTGGGCTCAACCGTGACGATATGCGGTCCCTTTGGGATCTCTGGCGTAACTACTTCCATAACCTCTTCTTTGACCGCTGCTACTGGCTCTGGCAAAGCTTCCACTTTGGCCTTTAAATTATTCAGTCCTTTAGCATACATATCGCCCACAAAAGAATCCATCATTAAGCCCAAATACTTCTCGATCGGGCCATTTAGACCAGTATGAAAGCGCCAAGTGATTTTTGTACCTTTGGCCGCAGACTCCAAGTGATAGCTAGCGGTTGCTGGCGGCTGACCATCGAACACTAATTTAAGTTTAATGTCACTGTAAGGATTCGATTCGATAACCTCTTGTGTGCCTTTGCCAGTTTTTTCGCCATCCCAAGTCAAGGCTCCGCCAACACCAACCTCAGGCCCACTAAATTCATAGGTTGCACTAGGATCCATCTCAAACCAAGGCGACCATTGATTAAAATTTTTCGTGGTATTCAAATAATTAAACAAGGTCTCTTGCGAGCTGTTAATCACTATCGAGCGCTCCACCTGCGCGGTCTTTGGTAAAAAAAAGCTGATCACAAACAGTAATCCAATAAAGATCGCTAAGGATATGAGTAGACGTCTTAAAATGGCCATGATATTTCCAAATAAAGGCTTTAAAAACAATAAGCTAGCATATTTTATGAATGATGTTAACCGCGCGATTTGTTAAATGCGATCCAGCCAGACACAAAAAAAGCAGCTCGAAAGCTGCCTTTTTATTAAGAAAATCAAACAATTGTAATTTAGAATTACGATTTGTTGTCCAATTTCTCTTTGATACGTGCAGAACGGCCAGAACGCTCACGCAAGTAGTAGATTTTCGCTTGACGAACATCACCACGACGCTTAACCGTAATACTGTCAACCAATGGGCTGTAAGTTTGGAATGTACGCTCAACGCCTACACCCGAAGAAATTTTACGTACTGTGAATGCAGAATTAAGACCACGGTTACGCTTCGCAATTACCACGCCTTCATAGGCCTGTAAACGCTCACGGTTACCTTCTTTTACCTTAACCTGTACAACAACAGTGTCACCAGCACCGAAAGTCGGTACTTCTTTAGTCATTTGTTCAGCTTCTAACTGATCGATAATGTTCATGGCTGTGCTCCTCACTTGAGCTCTACTTTTCAATAGAATAAAAACTAATAATAGGATGAATTAAGCAATGACTACTCCAATTCATCGATAAATTCTTGCAACAAAGTTTGCTGTTCTTCGTTTAATTCAACGTCTTCCAACAAATCTTTGCGTCTTACCCAAGTCCTGCCCAGAGATTGCTTCAGCCTCCAGCGACGAATTTTCTCGTGGTCACCAGTTAGCAATATGTTTGGAACCTGTTTGCCCTCAAAACTCTCAGGGCGCGTATAGTGCGGATGATCTAACAAAGCTATCCCATCGCCACTAAACGAATCCTCAACCGCCGATTGCTCATGCCCGAGCACCTCAGGCATTACGCGAACAACCGCGTCGATCACGGCCATTGCCGCAACTTCCCCTCCACTAAGAACAAAATCTCCTAACGATATTTCTTGGTCGATTTCCGACTCAATCACTCGCTCATCAATTCCTTCATAGCGCCCTGCTACTAATAGCAGGTTTGGCTTACTAGCCAATTCCTGAACCAGCTTCTGATCTAGCTTTTTACCTTGCGGCGAAAGGTAGACTTTATGTACTGGTTCGCCATCTATTGCCAATTTCGAATCAGCAAATCGAATCGCTTGGGTTAATGGCTCGGTCATCATCAACATGCCTGGCCCGCCCCCATAAGGTCGATCATCCACCGTGCGGTGTTTATCACTGGTAAAGTCTCTGGGATTAGTTACCTCAAATCCAACCTTACCTTTTTGGATAGCTCTACCTACCACACCTTGCTCAGTTACCACATCAAACATCTGCGGAAACAAGCTGATCACATGAATATTCATCTGAAGCAGCCTTAAATGTAGTCGGCTTGCCAATCAACCGTGATTAATTTCGCGGCTAAATCTACCTTAATAACACTGTGTTCTAATACAAATGGGATCAGAATTTCTTCTTCTCCGGCAGCTTTCACCACCAACACATCATTTGCACCAGTTTCCATCAGACTCTTAACCGTGCCAAAGTCTTCACCTTGCAAGTTAACCACTGACAGCCCCACTAGATCGCGCCAATAATAATCGTCGCCCCCTAACTGAGGAAGTTGTGACTCGTCAATCGCCAGTTCGTTACCGTGGTAACTCTCCGCCAAATTTCGATCATCACAACCTTTAATGTGAGCAACCACAGTTTTGCCCTGCTCACGCCCATTGGTGATGTCCAGCGGTAGCCATTGGCCTTTCACCTTCATATACCAAGGGTTGTAGGAAAGAATGTTTTCCTTCGGATCGGTATAGGAATACACCTTAACCCACCCTTTAATGCCATAAGCGCCGTTAATTTTGCCCACCACTAAAGGTTTGAAATTTTCCGGCAATGACACTGGTTCTTCTCTAAACTAAAAAGAACTAAAATTATGCAGCTGCGTTATCTTTCAACAACTTAGCAACACGAGCGCTTGGTTGTGCGCCTTGGCCAACCCAATGCTCAACACGATCGTTATCAACGCGTAAACGCTCTTCTTGACCGCGAGCAACAGGGTTAAAGAAGCCCACACGCTCAATAAAACGGCCATCACGCTTCATACGTTGATCAGCAACTACTAAGTGGTAAAAAGGGCGTTTTTTAGAACCGCCACGAGCTAAACGAATGACTACCATCGTTTAAATCCTCTGTTTTAAAGTACAAAAAAACCCTGAAAACGCCGTATTACGAGGTTTTCAAAGGCTTACAAATTTTTAAGAGCGCGAATTTTACATGAAAACGCAGAGTTTTGGAAATGCTTTTAGCCTATTTTTTGTATTATCTTATGAGCATCGCAGCTATATATTGCAACGGCTTATAGGCAAGCGCTAACACAATTATTAATTGCATAACATGGATTCCGGAACGGTTAACGGGTTTCCAGCGATTCCATTCAATTATAATGACGCCTATGACGCCAATAATTGCACAAAGCATACCCCACATACCTAGCGGAACACCAGAAATTGAACCTCCGCCTTTAGCTTGTAAAGCTATGACAGTAAAAAAACCAATCCCTAGCAATATCAATACATTAGCAACGATTACAGGCGTTAAACCCTTATGCTTTGTGCCTACTTCTATTTTAGGGAGAATCCCTTTTTTCCATATCCAAAATGCAATTAATAAAATTATCGGTAGCCATCTAATTCCTTGAATAATCAAATACATAGTATTTGAAGAAATATTTAAATCTTTACCCCGAAAGATAAAGAGGTAGAGTAATTCTTGAATTACATTGAAAGGAGATAATATTGGCAAAAAGCCGACAAACAAAAAAGAAAGATGAAGTAATTACTATTTTCCCAAAGGCTTCCTCTGAAATTATTATCCATTTTGTATCCTTATTTATTATTTATATCCAACGTAAGATTAGCAAACTGTTACAGTTTTTCACAGAACTAAATACCCAGAAATGCTAAATTAATTTTTATAAATCAAATAATTAGTATAAATCAGCACCTAGTAAGGAGAACCCATGAATCACGTTTATATCGGCATGGCTGGTCATATCACCTGTATTGATAAATCCACTGGCAACGAAGTTTGGCGCACCAAAATCAAAAAAGGTAGCTCATTAACCAACCTGATTAGGGAAGGCAACCAAATCATCGCTTATTCTGGCGGTCATTTATTCGCCCTAAACGCCCTAACAGGTGAAATCCAATGGGAAAACGAACTCAAAGGCCTAGGCTACAGCTACTGCATTATCGCCGGCTCTGAGCAAACCACTGGCGCATCCGCCAGCGCCGCCTCAGCTCAACAAACCGCCTCTGCGGCAGGAGCTGCTGCCGCTACTACAAGTACAAGTTAGTAATACTTTTATCATTTGCAAAATCAAAATATTGATTGTTTCGGCTAAGACTTCGCACATTAAGATTAAGGAGCAATACTTTTTAGCTATCGAAAATCAAATTGTAACCTTTTATTGTTAAATCCAGTCAGTTTTGTAGGCACTAGATCAAAAAGGAAGTTACTATGACTAAAAACACCCTACTCATTGCTTTATTCACATTAATTACAATATTTCACCCTCCTCTTGAAGCCAAAAAAAAATTCTACGTGCCTAATGACGATGATGTTCAATTAGTTGAAAAACTCTATAAAGAAAAAAAGTACAGCGAAGCTTTCCCAATATACCAAAAGCTTGCGAAAGCAGGTGATAAATACGCTCAATATAAACTTTCTTTAATGTACTTATTGGGACAAGGTGCTGATGTTAACTTTGAGAAGTCCTATTCTTGGGCATTTGTTGCTAAAGAATCAAAAGAAAAGCATGTAGTGGCGCTTTTTAATAAGTTAGACAAAGCAATGCTGGACGAAAATCGCAGTCAATATGAAGACTCTGCCATCAATCTGTATATGCGATACAATGATTTAGAAGTGTCGGAGCGAGCTTTGAAGGCTCTAAAAAAAGAATTTCCGAACTGTACCGGTAGTCGCCTCAAGAGTATTGGTGCTTGCAGAAATATCCGCGTGATGTGTAAGGGCTATTTTGGCGATGGCGGAGCGCAACGTTATTTATTTATGCCTGACTCTTGTGAAGATTTTTTGGTTAAAATTCACCCTGACAATTTAAAAGCTCTAAAGAATGTTATCCATAAAATGGAATTGAGAATTCAAGAACTTAAAATGAAACGCGGCGTTGTCGCTATAAAAAGAAAATCGTAGCCTTTATAGTTTGAGTTCAAGCTAAGCAGACGATTCGAAAACAATTCAGCTTTGTCTAGCAGTTCGCATTATCAGTGAAACTTTATGATTTCTTGAGCTGTCAAAGCGGTACATTTTTAATTAAGAGAGACGGCTTCTATGATTAAAGTATCGGTTATGTATCCGAACAGCTCTGAAGCAACATTCGATGTGAATTACTATCTAGAAAAACATATGCCCATGGTTAGCGATTTACTTGGAGAAAGCTTGAAAGACTCCTCGGTAGATCTCGGTATTACCAGCGGCGAAAACGGTGAGCCGCCTATATATGTTGCTATTGCCCATATGTCTTTTGACTCAGTGGATGCATTCAAACAATCTTTTGGCGCAAATTTAGAACAAATTCAGGGTGATACGGTTAATTTCACCGACATTACCCCTGAAGTACAAATAAGCGAGATACGCTGAAGCCTGCTACCACCGCAGCTCAACAAACTGTTGTCGCAGTTGTTGTTGCAACAACAACTGCGACAACATAAAATGTTAATAATTAGTCACTATTGTGCATTTGAATGTTAACTAAATCGTTAATGCTAATTTTTACTCTCTTAGGGATTTCTGGAGTTACAGCATCTGAAGCTAATAGAATTGCCTATGCCGAAACTATTTTAGAATATGGAAACTCAATCGGGCAGATAAAGCATAGGTTTGGTCCACCACAACGTTCATCTACAAAAGCCTTAGCGGTTCGTTATAACCAAACCAAATCTGAGTTATTAACTTTAATCTATCCATCTTTGAGCATAACTGTATGGAAAGGTGAGTTCGACGATAACTCTAGCAGAGAGCTTTTAACTAATGTAACTTTCGATAGTTGCCGCTCTATTCAAATAACACCATGCTTTATCGGTCACACCTCTGAAGAATTAATTAATTATTTTGGAAAACCTAACTCAGAATTTAGCTCCAAAACATCTTTTATCTATATGATTGCTTTTGGCGATGGTGGCTTCGCGCCCATAAAATTTGAACTTAAGAATAGTATTGTAAAAAGTGCAAGTATAGAAAGTTACGTTGATTGATATGTTTATAAAAAATGTTTAGTTGGAACAAGCATAGTTTGCACCCATGGGGTAAACTCGAGTGGCAGTGAGTCCAAACTATACTTTTACTTTGTCGGGGTTCGCGAGCTTACCACCGCCTACAACCATTTACTGGAAAAATTCCCAGAACAAAGCAAATGCTTTAACTCAAAGTTGTGGTTTACTATTAGAAACAAGGCTTTGAGTTAAGAGTATTTAAAGCAGTGATTAGGTAGTTTATTTGCGTCCAAAAGGTGGCATCCCTCCTGGGCCGCCCATTCCACCCATACCCGGCGGTAATTTGCCTTGCATACCGCGCATCATTTTCATCATGCCGCCTTTACCTTTCATTTTTTTCATCATCTTTTGCATTTGGGTAAATTGCTTTAGCAAACGATTGACATCTTGGATCTGAGTGCCAGAGCCATTGGCGATACGCTTTTTGCGCGAACCTTTAATTAACTCAGGGCGAGCACGTTCTTTTGGGGTCATAGAATTGATAATCGCCATCATTTGGCCGGTAGACTTATCATTCATGACTTTTTGCTTAGCCGCTTCGGGGATTTGCCCCATACCGGGAAGTTTATCCATCAAACCAGCCATACCGCCCATATTTTGCATTTGCACTAGCTGTTCACGAAAATCTTCAAGATCAAAGCCTTTGCCTTTCATGATTTTCTTGGCAACTTTCTCGGCTTTTTTCTTATCGACCTTACGCTCAACTTCTTCAATTAAACTTAGGACATCGCCCATGCCTAAAATTCGAGAAGCTACCCGCTCAGGATGGAACGGCTCTAATTGATCGAGCTTTTCGCCCATACCGATAAATTTAATCGGCTTGCCGGTAATTTGGCGGATCGACAGCGCCGCACCACCACGCGCATCACCGTCGGCTTTGGTTAAGATAACACCGGTTAATGGCAAGGCGTCATTAAAGGCTTTGGCAGTATTAGCAGCATCTTGACCCGTCATAGAGTCAACCACAAACAAGGTCTCAGTAGGCTCGATGGCTGCATACAACGCCTTGATTTCATTCATCATTTCTTCATCAACCGCCAATCGGCCGGCAGTATCGATAATGATGACGTCGATAAATTGTTTACGCGCTTCTTCAATCGCGTTTTTAGCAATATCTACTGGCTTTTGCTCGGTCGAACTGGGAAAGAAAGTCGCTCCGACTTCGCCTGCAACGGTTTCCAACTGCTTGATCGCCGCCGGACGATAGACATCTGCCGATGCCACCATGACTGACTTTTTCTCACGACTAATCAATAGATGGGAAAGCTTACCGGCAGAAGTGGTTTTACCAGCACCTTGCAAACCCGCCATCAAAATCACCACTGGCGGCTTGGCGGCCAAGTTAAGCGAATCGTTTTCTTCGCCCATCGCCTTGATCATTTCGTCATTAACGATCTTGATGAATTCTTGACCAGGATCGAGCGATTTACCAACAATGGTGCCAACCGCCCGCTCTTTAACCGATGCGACAAACTCACGTACCACTGGCAACGCCACATCCGCCTCAAGCAGCGCCATACGCACTTCGCGTAAGGTTTCCTTGATATTATCTTCGGTAATTTTCGACTTGCCTTGAATGGCTTTGAGCGCACCAGATAGGCGATCACTTAAACTTTCAAACATAAAGGTCCTCAGTTCCCAACCTAGCCTCTTAGCAAGTTTTTGCATAGAAGCTTGGCCTAACCCACATCAGTTAAGCCTCTTAATAATCATTGGGAGTAAAATTCTTTCTTCAATTGGCCGCATTATAGCGGATCAGGAACGAATTTGTGATACTATTTGCACCTGAAATAAGACTCATGGCGACAGCTAAAACTCAAACCATTACAGCCAGTAAAATAATCAGCGAAAACCATGCCACTAAGTATTAATATCATTACTGCATTGGTCTATTTAGGGCTTGTCGGATTCTTTGCCCACAGACTCAAGCACCCAAATCAAGAATTGCCCGATTGGAGCAAGTATTTACCCTTCGTTCCGATGGCCTTGCATCTCTATTCTCTGTATCTATCAATAGAAACCACGGCAGGACAAAATTTATCCTTATTTAATCTACTCTCGCTAACAGCCTTTATATTGGTATTTTTGATTGCGCTTTATCGATTCCACCGCCAAGCACCACATTTAATGCTCTACGCGGCTTTATTCGCAGCCGTGTGTTTATTAGTAAGCTTGATCCCGCACAAACCTTGGCTCCTCGATCTTAAAGGCGACACCTTAGGTATCTGGCATATTTGGTTAGCCATTATCAGCTTCAGTTTGCTCTTGATGGCGACCATTCAAAGCATCTTAGTATTATTGCTGAACAAAAAACTCAAAACCAAACCCAGTGCGATCCATCCACTGATGCCGCCATTGCTGCACATGGAGCGGCTTAATTTTGATATTGTGGTGATCGGCGTTTTATTGTTAACAGTAGCTTTGGTCTTAGGCTTTTTCTTGCCGCAAGAAGTAATTCAAGCTCAGGCTATGCACAAAATTGTGCTAACGGTTTTGGCTTGGTTCAGCTTCTGTACACTTATCCTGTTGTATAAATCCTCAAAAATTAGTGGTATTCGTTTTGCTCGCTTGACCTTGATTGCCTTCGGCTTGCTCGCTTTAGGCTTTATCGGCAGTAAATTGGTCATCGAGCTAATCTTACAAAGAGGCTGATCCTTGGAATCCCTGTCAACCGGCACCCTATTTATATTTTTAGGTATTTTGTTGCTGCTTTCGGCTTTTTTCTCCAGTTCCGAAACCGGCATGATGTCGCTAAACCGCTATCGGCTGCGCCACCAAGCCAAGCAAGGTAATCGCAAAGCAAAAAAAGTCTCTGAAATGCTCAAGCGGCCCGATAAATTGTTGGGGCTGATTTTGTTGGGTAACAATATCGTTAATATCCTTGCTTCGGCAATTGCCACCGTTATCGCCATTCGCTTTTGGGGCGAAGGTGGGATCTTTGCTGCAACTTTGATGCTAACTTTTGTAGTATTAATTTTCGCTGAAGTTACTCCCAAAACTTTGGCCGCCCTATTTCCGGAAAGGATTGCTTTTTTTGCCGCGCCAGTCTTGAACCTGTTAGCGGGGATATTTTATCCAGCGGTTAAATTTATTAATTTTCTTTCCAATGGCCTATTGCGCTTGTTCGGCGTGAAAGCGGACGAACATAGCGGTGATCAGCTAAGCCGAGACGAACTGCGCAGTGTGGTCAACGAAGCAGGCCCCTTGATCCCAAGTCGCCACCAAACAATGCTGTTAAGTATTCTCGATCTGGAAAATGTCACGGTGGATGACATTATGGTGCCTCGAAATGAAATCGCTGGGATCGATTTAAATGACGATATTGACTATATTTTCGAACAGATACGCACGTCGATTCATACTCGTTTGTTAGTGTTTAGGGGCGATATGGATCAAGTTCAAGGTTTTTTACACGCTCGTAACTTCGGCCGTGTTTTGGAAACAGAAAACCCTAAACCTGAAAAGCTACTGGATTATCTCGATCCGATTTATTACGTTCCCGAAGGTACGCCATTACACACTCAGCTGATGAAATTCCAGCGTAAGCGCGATCGGATTGGTTTAGTGGTTGACGAATACGGTGATGTTGAAGGCTTAGTCACACTCGATGATATTCTAGAAGAAATCGTTGGTGATTTTACTACCGAGATGTCGGCAATTAATAAAGAGGTGCAACCGCAGTTAGATGGCTCTATTTTGGTTGATGCCAGCATAACCATTCGGGATTTAAATCGTACTACCAAGTGGGAACTACCCACCGAAGGACCAAAAACCCTAAATGGTTTAATCACTGAATACATGGAAACCATTCCACAATCTGGAACCTGCTTGCGACTTCATGGCTATCCGCTCGAAGTGTTGCAGGTTAAAGGCAATTTAATCAAAAGCGTTCGGATCATTCCGAGTCTCTATAAAACGTGAAGCATATTACTCATGACCTCGACAACTCACGACCCAGCTAACAACAAAGAAAGCCTATTTTTTAGGTTTTACCAAGCCACTATTATCAATCATCCACTGCTATCGATCATCGCAGTGGTTTTGCTGACGCTTATTGCAGCAACTCAGCTACCAAAATTTCGGCTAGATGCTTCCGGTGAGTCGTTGGTGCTAGAAAACGATACCTCCCTTGCCTATTATCGCGAAGTTAACAAAAACTACAGTTCCGATGATTTTCTGATCATTACCTGGCAACCCAAGCAAGGTTTAATGGATGAGCTAGCTTTAACGAAATTAACAGAGCTTACCGAGCGGCTAAAAGCGATTGAAACGGTTGCCAGTGTCAATAGCATTTTAAATGTTCCGCTTATTGACGGTTTAGAGTTTGATCCAGAAGCGTTATCGAATATTCCAACCTTAATGGATGAGGGTGTGGATAAGCAAAAAGCACTCAAAGAATTCACTAGCAGCCCCATTTATAAAAATCTATTGGTGGGAGAAGATGGAGAAACCAGTGCTATTCAAATCAATTTCAAACGTGATGAACGTTATTTTTCGTTACTTGACGCCAGAGATAGCTTAAGACAAACCCAAACGAAACAGCCGCTAAGCAATGTAGAAGCTGCCCAACTAGCGTCCTTAGAAAAAGACTTTGATGCCTACAGCAAGATCACTGCCACTCGAACTCGTGCTATTATCGACTCGGTCAGAACTATTATGCAGGATTACCGCGATGTAGCTCGTTTGCATCTTGGCGGCATTTCCATGATTACCAATGATATGCTGGACTTCATTCAGCATGACATTACCGTATTTGGGATAGGGATCTTGCTCTTTATTATGCTCGCCCTATTCACCTTTTTTGGCAAAATTCGCTGGGTGGTTCTACCCTTATTCGCTTGCCTAACCACTGTTACCATACTGGCAGGTTTGCTTAGTTTTTTGGATTGGCGGATTACCGTTATCTCGTCGAATTTCCCCTCAATTTTATTAATTGTGGTATTAGCTTTATCGGTTCATTTGGTGGTTTTTTATCGCGATTATATTTCAAAACATCCTGAGCTCGAACAAAAGCAGCGCGTTAGCATTACCATCAAACGAATGTTTTGGCCCTGTTTTTATACGGCTTTAACCACTATCGTTGCTTTTATTTCTTTGCTTATCAGTGGCATTCGACCAGTGATTGATTTTGGTTGGATCATGACCATGGGGATCCTGCTTGGGTTTGTGCTGACTTTTATCATATTCCCCAGCTTTATTCAGCTAATGCCGATGGACAAGCACCAAAGCGGCACTAGCATCACCTATAAGATCACCCATTGGATCTATAATTTTAGCATTAGGTTTAAACCTTTGATCTTCCTGATGAGTTTAGGTTTGATCCTATTAAGTGCCTATGGGATCTCAAAACTTAAAGTTGAAAACAGCTTTATTGATTACTTCAAACCCGATACCGAAATTCATCAAGGGATGAAAGTTATTGATCAGCAACTGGGCGGAACAACCCCTTTAGATATTATTATTGATGGCGAACTGCAAACTAGCGATGATGATTTTGAAGACGAATTTGAAGATGAGTTTGCCGATGAATTTAATACTACTTACGACCCAGGCTATTGGTTCACCAGTCGTCGCTTAGAGCAACTTGAAAAGATTCACGACTATATTGATGGCTTAGAAGTTACTGGCAAAGTCCAATCGCCTGCAACCTTGGGCAAAGCCCTGAAAAATATGAATGAGGGTAACTTGCCCGATCAAGTAACTTTAAGCTTGGTGCATCAAAAAGCGCCTGATAACGTCCGCAATACTCTACTTGCGCCCTTCTTATCAGACGACGGTAACCAAGCTAGGATTAACATCCGAGTCGAAGAAACCAATAAAAATCTCAAGCGAGCTGAGCTTATAGACAATATTCGAAACTATATCGTGAGTGAAGCCAAAATTAATCCAGAAAACGTACATTTCACAGGTATGTTAGTGCTTTATAACAATATGCTGGAAAGTCTATTCGACTCGCAAATTCTTACTATTGGTGCTGTTTACGTCGCCATTTTGTTAATGTTTTTAGTGTTATTCCGCTCTTTGGTTATTGCCATTATTGCGACCATTCCAAACGCCCTTTCCGCTGCTATGGTGTTAGGAATAATGGGTTTAGCAGGGATCCCGATGGATATGATGACCATTACCATTGCTGCTATTGTGATAGGCATTGCAGTGGATAACTCGATCCATTATGTCCATCGTTTCCGCGCTGAGTTTGTTAAAGATAAGGACTACTTGGCAACCATGAAACGCTGTCATGCAAGCATTGGTAAAGCCATATACTATACTGGCGTAACGGTAATTGCTGGCTTTGCCATTTTAGCATTATCCGATTTTATCCCATCGATCTATTTCGGTTTACTAACGGGATTAGCGATGGCAGTTGCACTCTTCTTAAACTTAACCTTGCTGCCTTTGATGCTAGTAACCATTAAACCGTTAAAGGGTAAAACGTAACTAGACATATCGCGAAATGATTGTGCTAACGCTTTTTGTTGATCCGCATTTGCAACGTTAGCACATCACACGGAGCTCCCTGAGTTACGCCATTGGCAGTCGAGCCCAACAGCAACTCGTAGCCTTTTTGCCCGTGGGTTCCGATCACTATCAGATCCGACTTAAGTTCTTCAGCTTTAGATTTAATCACTCGACTGGCTTTACCCACCTCGATTAAAGCCGACTTTTCTGACAGTTTAAAAGCCTTAAGTAAAGCGTTCATTTTCGATTGGGCCGCAACCATAACTTTACTTTCAGCATCCTGAACATCGGCTAAAACACCAAAAGGGAAAGCCGAAAAAAGCCCAAATTCACTAGGCTCGATTACGTGAAGCAACACCAACTTACCATTAGGCTTGAGTAAGCTTGCAGCTTTTTTGATGATTCTGCGGCTTTCTTTGCGTAGATCAATGGCGACTAAAATTTTTGCATACATTAGCGATCTCCAAGTTTAATGCTCAACTAAAAACCCATGTTAAGCCCTATCTAAACAAAAGGTAGCAAATATCTTAGGCGTAAACATTGATTTTGATCAAGCAAAGACTCGGCTTTAGCTAAAGGCTCACTTCCACTAAATTAGCAGCATTGCGCGCTTTTGCTCGCGCCTCATCGATTGAGTCAGCATGTGCAAGCGCAACACCCATACGCCTTTTACCACTAACCTCGGGCTTACCAAATAATCGAATATGAGTATTCGGCTCAACCAAAGCTTGTTCTAAATTAGCAAAGCTTACTTGTTGTGACTCGCCTTCCACCAAAATGACCGCCGAAGCGCAAGGCCCAACTTGATTAATCGTAGGAATGGGCAAGTCCAAAATAGCACGGGCATGCAACGCAAACTCGGACAAATCTTGCGAGAGCAAAGTTACTAAACCGGTATCGTGAGGACGCGGTGACACTTCACTAAAGATCGCTTGATCACCTTTAATAAAAATCTCAACGCCGAACAAACCGTAACCACCCAAGTCGTCCGTGATCGCTTTGGCCATCGCTTGTGATTGACGTAAAGCCTCATCGGACATGGTTTGAGGTTGCCAAGATTCGCGATAATCCCCATCTTTTTGAATATGACCAATGGGCGCACAATAATGAGTTCCGCTAACGGAACGAACGGTTAATAAGGTGATCTCATAATCGAAATCCACAAAACCTTCGACAATGATCCTGCCTTCGCCAGTACGACCGCCTTCTTGCGAGTAACTCCAAGCTTGCTCAATATCCGCTTCAGTTTTTACGGTCGATTGGCCTTTACCAGAGCTACTCATGACCGGTTTTATGACACAAGGAAAACCAATCTTGTCAAGCGCTGCCTGATATTCTTCATAAGTATCAGCAAACTGATAAGGCGAGGTCTTTAAGCCCAAATCTTCAGCCGCAAGACGCCGAATGCCTTCTCGATCCATGGTCAAACGCGCCGCCCTAGCCGTAGGCACAACCGTAAAACCCTCACTTTCTAACTCGACTAATTTTTCGGTAGCAATGGCTTCAATTTCAGGAACAATTAAATCGGGTTTTTCTTGATAGATAAGATCTTTTAATTGGTTTTCATCAAGCATATTAATGGCGTAACTGCGGTGCGCAACTTGCATTGCTGGCGCATTATCATAGCGATCAACCGCGATAACCTCGACCCCAAAGCGTTGTAATTCAATTACCACTTCTTTACCTAACTCGCCAGAGCCAAGCATCATCACTTTTTTTGCACTTGCTGATAATGGTGTTCCGATACTAGACATAAACTGCCTCGAATAAACCTATTGAAAGTTAGCCGAGTGTAACAATATTTTTACCCTAGAAAAACCAATGCGATCAAAAAAGGCTCCATAAGGAGCCTTTATCAACTGTTTTTAATGTTTAATTAATCCAGCGGGATCCTAATTTTTTGACCAGGATAAATTAAATCAGGATCTTTAATAACTTCTTTGTTGGCTTCAAAAATTTCTTTATAGCGCGCGCCATTACCTAAAAACTTTTGCGAAATAGCCCACAAAGTATCTCCCTTCTGGATTTCGTAAAACTCCACTTCTTTTTCTTGTTCTGGAGCTTCTACGCCAGACGTATCCACCTGAGTAACGCCTTCAACATTGCCCGCCATTAAAACCGCTTTTTCCACTGCATCGGCAGAGCTGGCTTTACCAGTTAAAACAACTTTACCTTCGTCACCCATTTCAACGTTGAGCTCTTCTACCCCAGGGTTATCTTCTTCAATGTGTTTCTGAATTTCTTTTTGTGCATCATCATCATGACCAAAAAGTTTTTTACCCATGTTATAAGCAAAATCAAATAAACCCATTTTAAAATCCTCTTGTTCTAAATTAACCGAAATACTATATAGCTAAACCCTTTACATAACAAAGCGTTACTTCGCAAATATAACAATCTCTTACAATTGGCGCAAAGCAACTTTAAAGCTACTTTAAGGCCGCTAAAGCTTCGCCATCAAGCCGATAGCCAGTCCAACCTGACTGGGGTTTAGCCCCTAGTTTATGATAAAAATCAATGGCTAATTGATTCCAATCTAAAACCGACCAGTCAATTCGACCGCAATCATTTTCTTTTGCTGCTTGGCCTAAAGCTTTAAACAGCGCCAGACCAATTTTCTGACTACGAAATTCTGGTTTTACAAATAAATCTTCAAGGTAAATCCCATGCTTTCCTTGAAAAGTCGAATAGTTGAAAAAATACAGAGCCATTCCGGCAATACGGTCGTTGACTTGCGCTAATAGAGCAAACGCTTTGGGTGATTCATTAAACAAGGTTTCTTCTATATTTTGGCGCGTGGCAACCGCATACTCTTCCAACTTCTCATAAACCGCTAGATCATAAATCAAATCCACAATAACTTGTGCATCGGTTTTTATCGCTGGGCGGACTGTCACTGCCATTAGCTCACCATCTTTTTGAATTGCGAACGGAACCAATCAAATTGATTTAAGGTTTGTTCTTCCACCCGAGTTAATTTACTGACTAACACAATAGCGATACTGGCAAACACAAAGCCAGGCAAGATTTCATACAAGTCAAAAATTGCTAAACCCTGCTCTTTGGCCGACAACTGTTTCCAAATCAAAACCGTTATAGCGCCAACCAGCATGCCCGCGAGCGCTCCCCAGCGAGTCATCTTCTGCCACAGCAACGAGAAAATCACGACTGGGCCAAACGCTGCGCCAAAACCGGCCCAAGCATAACTAACCAATTCCAGTACTCGACTTTTTGGATCAAGCGCTATTAACACCGCAATCAGTGCAATTAACACCACGCCAAATCGACTTATCCAAACTAACTCAGTTTCACTGGCCTTGGGCCTAAACAAGCTTTTATAAAAATCTTCGGTCAGCGAGCTTGAAGAAACTAACAATTGCGAGTCAATGGTACTCATCACTGCGGCCAAAATCGCCGCTAGCAAAAAGCCTGCTAGCCAAGGGTTAAATAAAGCCTTATTGATTAAAATAAAAATCCGCTCAGGATTTTCTGCAAGCAATGCAAGGCTATTAGGATCATCAGAAAAGTAAGCGATTCCGGCTAAACCAATAAACATCGAACCCAATAAGCTGATGATCATCCAGCTCATAGCAATGCGCCGCGCCGCAGGAATGGTGGCAACGCTTTCCGCCGCCATAAAGCGCGCTAAAATGTGTGGCTGGCCAAAATAACCCAACCCCCAAGCTTGTAGTGATAAAAAACCAATCAAGGTTAAACCTGCGGTCCAGTCCATAGCATTAGGTTTGACCGCTTCAACTTGATTAAATAAGGGAGCTAATCCATTGTATTCGATAATCATGGTTATCGGCGCTACTACCAAAGCAGTCGCCATTAAAATGCCTTGGAAAAAGTCCGTCCAAGATACCGCTAAAAAGCCGCCAAGAAAGGTGTAAGCCACTATCACCGCAGCACCAATGATAAGTGCTTGTTGGTAATCCATCTGAAAACTGTTTTCAAAAAGGGTAGCTCCAGCAACCATTCCAGATGCAGTATAGAAAGTGTAAAACACTAAAATAACCAACGCCGAACTGACTCGCAAAACCTTTGAGCGATCGTGAAAACGATTCTCAAAATAGTCGGGCAACGTCAAAGAGTTATCGGCAATTTCGGTATAAGAGCGTAAACGACCAGCAACTAATTTCCAGTTTAGATAAGCGCCAATCACCAGACCTACCGCGATCCAGCCCTCCTTAATCCCTCCAGCATATAAAGCACCAGGAAGCCCCATAAGGATCCAGCCGCTCATATCCGAAGCCGCTGCGCTTAACGCAGTTACTCCACTGCCTAGCGACCGGCCGCCCAAGATATAGTCAGAAAGGTTATTGGTTCTACGGTAAGCCCAAACACCTATCAGCATCATAAAAAGCAGATAGGCGGCAAAAGTAATTAACGTCGCGGTTGGCATGGATTCCCCATTAGATTTCAGGTTTTATTTAAAATAACTTTCTAAATACTGATCAAAGCTCACGTGTTCAGCAGTTTCAATTTCTTTTTGTTTTTGAATAGATGCTTGCGCTTCTTCCATAAAAAAATGACGCCTCTCATCAGGCAAGCTTTCCTTACTAAATTCCTGCTTATAACCGTCCGATAATCCATAAACGAAACCATAATAACCCTTACCCGAAGCGGATAATTGCTGCATAAATTGTCCTGATAAGGTTTTATTCGGATCTTGTGCCATCTCAGTTACTGCTTTAAGTGCCACGCTATAATGGTTATTACGCGACTTTGCATCTAGCAACTCGGCAATCGGTTTCATTTGCTCAAAAATATCAAGGCTCGTTGCTTTTAAGGAAACGGAACGGTTATGCATTAATAAATGCAGATCCGGTTTACGTCCAAAATTCACCACCCGACGGAAATTTTCATCATTCTCAGCATTTTCCCTATCCGATAAATCTTTACTTTCTTGTAGTAAACAAAACAGTAAAAAAATGTCCATAAAATCAATTTGCAATTGGCTAAAGCCAACCGAATCAAAAGGATTTAGATCGAGCGAGCGTACTTCCACATATTGTACTCCGCCTCTTTTTAGCGCTTGGGTCGGACGCTCGCCACTGTATATAACCCGCTTGGGGCGAATTTTGGCATAATATTCATTTTCAATTTGCAACAAATTAGCATTAAGCTGACGGTACTCACCATCGACTTTAACTCCCAACTCGGCATAAAAATCATCTTTGGTGCGGATCGCTTTTTCTAATGCCTCAATATAATCGTTGATGTCGTTATGGCTAATGGAAAATTTAGATTGCGCATTATTTTGATAACCCAAATCACTCATGCGCAAAGAAGTGGCATAGCGGCCCATTAAAGTGCACTCGGAAAATTCTTCTAGCAGTGAACCGGCTCGCCCTTTCATAAAGGATTTACAAATTGCCGGCGAAGCGCCAAACAGATAAGGAAGCAGCCAGCAGTAACGTAAATAATTTCGAATAAGACCGAGATATTGTTTAGAAATAAAATCGGGTAAAGGATCGCTGTTTTGTTTAAACCTTTGATAAGCAGGCCAGAAATCTTCTGGTAAAGAAAAGTTATAATGCACACCGGCAATGGTTTGCATATAACGGCCATAACGATAACCTAACCCCCTACGATAAATATGCTTCATCTGACCAACGTTGGAATTGCCGTAATCCGCCAAAGGCACATCTTCCTCGCGCGTCATGATACAAGGCATGGACCCCGCCCAAAGCACTTCATCCGCCATATCTTGATACATAAACTGATGAATATCCTTAAGCCAGCGACGCGGCGCTTGAGGATCAGTCGAAACTGGCGTGATAAGCTCAGGCAAAGCCTCGGAATAGTCGGTAGTAAGGTAATTGTTGGTTAAAGCCGCGCCCCAAGACTCAGGGTGCGCTCTAGTAGACAAGTAACCTTTAGTAGTGACCCGTAAACTTTCCTTTTCAATCCCTCGATTTAACCGAGTCAAAGCATCGGACTGCTCATCTCTCACAAATTCAAAGGCCTTTTTATCCAGCTTTGGAGTTAGCATATCTATTTGATTTTACTTAAATTCCATAGAGTGCTTTAAGTATGCCAGTTTTCGAGTGAGTTTTTAAGTAGCGGCTAGCATTCACCGCAAGAATACACCAATAAACATGCTATTTGGCTAGCAAGAGTCTGCTTAAAACAGGGCTATAATCAATGCAATCAAGAGAGCAGAGGTTGACATTAATGGCATTTGGTAGAAATATAAAGCTGTAAGAATCTAATTGTCTTAGCTAAGGAGTAATGTTTATGGATCTCACAGCGCTCTTAATAATCGCCTTCTTATTTATTTTTTACTCCTTATTTTCAGCAAAGTTTGAAAAAAGCTTAATAAGCGGCCCCATGTTTTTCGCCGCCATGGGCTTGCTGATGTTCCTTGCTCCGAGCCAAGGTTACGCTGAGATTGATGAAGAATTTATCCATGTCTTTGCAGAAATTACCTTAATTTTAGTGCTGTTCAGTGATGCCGCTAATATTCCTGAGAAACAACTTAAGAAATACGTAAGTTTACCCTTTAGACTGTTATTAATCGGCATGCCTTTGAGTATTATTTTGGGGGTCCTGTTGGGCGCTCAACTCTTCCCTGAATTACCCATTTTAGAGGTTGCGGTTTTTGTTGCGGTGTTAACGCCAACGGATGCGGCTTTAGGCCATGCTATCGTCACCAGCAATTTACTTCCACAAAAGATCAAGCAAACCTTAAGCGTGGAAAGTGGCTTAAACGATGGTATTGCCCTGCCATTCGTACTGCTATTTGCATCCATGGCAGCGATTGGCGGCAGCGAGCATGAAGTGAATTGGATTGAGTTCATTATCAAACAACTGAGCATAGCACCGCTGGTGGCGATCATTATTGGGCGTTTATCGGCAAAATCGATCAACTTGGCGCAAAAAAAGCAATGGATAGAAGAAGGCTTTACTGGCATTATCTCGCTAGCAACCGCACTAGCCGCCTTTGCCTTAAGTGAGCTGCTCGGCGGTAATGGTTTTATCGCCGCATTTGTCGCCGGTTATGTATTTGGCAACAGTTTAGATAGCAATTTCCGCTTCCTAAGAGAGTTTTCCGAAACCGAAGGCACCCTGCTGACCATGGGCATTTTCTTTATTTTTGGATATTACTCAGTGCCCGAAGCGTTACATAATTTCAACTGGAAATGGTTAGTGTATGCGGTGCTGTCTTTGACCGTGATTCGAATGTTGCCAGTTTACCTAGCTGTGTTAGGTAAGGGCTTCAAACTCCCTACCGCTTTATTTTTCGGCTGGTTTGGTCCGCGCGGCTTGGCGTCCATCTTATTCTTACTCTTGGTGCTCAAAGATCGCGAGTTTACCCACGTAGAAGATATTATCGGAGTGGTGGTAACCACGGTTGCCTTAAGCATTGTTTTGCACGGTATCAGCGCCAATCCTTTAACCAAAATATACGGCAAAAAGTACGCGGATAAAGAAGAAAACATGGAGTAGCATACAAAACACCCATTAGGACTTGTCTCGGCTTTCTAGGCTGGCCTCAGCTTTGGCCAGCTCCGCTAGGGGTTCGTCCTCTTTATCTTTTTGCTCTTTTTGGGGGTCGCCATCGCTAGACTCACGGCTAGATTCCTTTCTACGCTCTTTTCTGGGTTCTTCAGCTGATAATTTTTTATCCTTAGAGGTTTCATCCGCTTGATTATCCTCATCATTGGCTAAGTGCAGTGGTAACGGCTTGTCAGTATGCAAATGAATATCTCTTTGCGGAAATGAAATCACTATATCCGCTTCGCGAAAACGCCGCTCGATCATAAAACGTAAATCACTGGCAATTACTTTTAATTCCCTTTCCGCTTTAACCGCAGCCCAAAACCAAATCTCAAACACCAAAGCACTGTCAGCAAAATCGCTAAACACTACCGAGGCTTTTGGGTTTTTTAATACCAAAGAGTGCTTTTCGAGCACATTATCCAGAATTTTTAACACAAACTTCACATCAGAGCCGTAAGCTACGCCAACCGTAAAAGTGTACCTGACATTGTCATCGGTATAAGTCCAATTGATGAGCCGAGTTTGTAATAAATCACTATTCGGGATAATTAAATGCGAGCCATCAGTTTTTCTGATAACCGTAGAGCGATTACCAATTCTTATTACCCTACCTCGATTGGTTTCATCCAGCTCAACAAAGTCTCCAAGCCGCAAAGGACGCTCAGACAATAAAATCCAACCACTGATAAAATTATCCAGAATATTTTTAGCACCAAAGCCAAGCCCAATCGCTAAAGCACCTGATAAGAATGCAAAAGCGGTTAAGGGCACGTGCAATATGGATAGAGTAGTAACAACGAGGACGATCAGTAAAATAATAAAAATAATTCGCTGAACAATCACAATATTATGCTCAGCCATATTAGTCCGAGACAGAATGCGGCCAATGATAAATTTAGCGACAAATTTACAAATCGCTAAAGAAAAAACCAACAAACTTACAGCTAAAAGCAATTGCCATAAACTAATACTGGCTTGCTCTGAGATATTTATAATGGGCTTACTTAAAAGACTTTTTAACTTTTCTGTATCAAGCAACAATATCTCCATCCGATCCAGAATGAACTTCTAGTTTTGAATGAAAACACCTTGTTGTCAAATAAGAATAAAACCTCAAGAGCGACAATTAATGCTGCCTAGCTTGTAGCTCTATCATTTATAGGCTCTGTAGCTAAACATATGTCATTAACATATCTATTGAAATAGAAGTATGAGTCCCAATATAAATTATGACTAACTATAAATTAAAAAAAGGAAATAAACTTTGAAAGTAAAAAAGTGGTTACTTGGTTTTTTTGTAATATTACTAGCCGTTTCATTAGCGTTACAAATAGACGACAAACAAAGCTTAGAATCAAAAAAATGGAATCAAGAAGTTGCGCAATGGTCACAACAACCTAGTCAAGCATTCTACTTGCAACTAGGTTTAGAAGCTGCTGATGATGAAGATCCAATAGCTTTAGGCTTAGAGCGCTTAAAACAAGTAGAAATCGCCTATAGCGGACATCTTATTCATGAAGATGGATCAACAGTAACTTTTAACGATCCCCTTGAAGGAAGGCGCGGCTCATTTGAACTACCAAATGACTTCTGCGAACCTTATAATAGTGGCTGCATTGACACCATTAAAAACAAAACTCCTTACTATGCGGAACTTCTTTCTAAAAATCATATACTGTTAGAACGTTACATAAAGTTTTTAGCATTAAATGATTACTTAATAACAACCAGCCCCAATACCACTGTCATTTTTGGAGAATATGAACCTATTATCAAGGCTAACAAGCTATATCAACTGCAGCTCCTGCTCAATAGTAATAATTTAGAATCAGACACACTCGAATTAATTCGCCTATCTCGGCTTAAACTTGCTCAATCTAATACCTTAATGGCGAAAATGGTACACCTTGCTAATATCCAACTCAATTTAGACTTTTATAATCAGTTATTAAATAACAACTTGATTGCCGGAAAAACTACAATTCCAGGGTTAACAACAGAAGAGTCATCGCTTGATGCCACCGTAAAATTTGAGCACGCCTTTGCAACGGCGCAAACAAAACTCATTGCCAAATTGCCTGAATATAGCAACTTTTCTTTTTTGAAGCGATTTTGGCATAACATGTTTTTTAAACAAAACATGTCTATCAACACTGACTACCAGTCAAAGCAAGACTGGCTTTCCTACACCAAGTTAAGTGCAAAGGAACAAGCGCTACCGAACGCTTTAAAAATCACTGAACCAGATATTTCGCAAAAAGTAAGAAATTATGGCGGTAGGACTTTAATGGGCTATTCTTTGCCAGCTTATAAAGACTACTCGCTAAGACTGCATAACCTTCAGTCTAAAATTAATCTGATTAACTGGTATCAAAAACATCGAGACTTTGAGCTATCAGATTTAAAATCTACTGCCGCAATCAATAATTTCGCTACTGGTGAAGCTTATTTAGAGCAGGAAAAAAGCCTGCTTTGCTTACCGACGCCGAAGCCCGGAAAGAAAAATCATCATTGCATTGCGATATAAAAAAGCGGTCAGATGACCCAGACATGATCCCAAACTGGAATTTTCTGTCATTCCCGCTCTCGCGGGAATGAATTTAGAATATATAGATTATAAAATTAATTAACGAACTTTCGGGCATTATAAAACATCCGCTGCCATCCGCCGTCTTCTGACCAGTCTTCTGGTCGCCAAGAGTTTTGTACCGCGCGCGCAACTCGTTCGGGGTGCGGCATCATAATGGTGGCGCGGCCATCTTCTGAAGTAAGACCAGTAATACCATGCAATGAACCATTGGGGTTTGCCGGATAAGTTTGGGCTATATCGCCATAATTATTGATAAAACGGGCTGTGACTAAGCCAGAATCATTAGTCGCTTGCGCTAATTCTGCGGACTTAAATTCTGCTCGTCCTTCACCATGGGATACGGCGATGGGTAAACGCGAACCGGCCATGCCAGCCATAAATAATGAGGGTGATTTAGCCACTTCAATCATTGCCACTCGCGCTTCAAATTGCGCTGACTGGTTTCTAACAAAGTGCGGCCAATGAGCCGTACCAGGGATCAACTCTTTTAAGTTAGACATCATCTGGCAACCGTTACAAATGCCTAAGCTGAAAGTATTGTCGCGCTTAAAAAAAGCTTCAAACTCATCGCGCGCACGATTGTTAAATAAAATCGATTTAGCCCAACCTTCACCAGCACCCAATACGTCACCATATGAGAAGCCACCACAAGCCACAGCGCCTATAAAGTCTTTCAAGCTTACACGGCCAGCAAGAATGTCGCTCATATGAACGTCAATCGCTTCAAAACCAGCTTTAGTGAAAGCGGCAGCCATCTCGAGCTGACTGTTAACGCCCTGCTCTCTTAAAATGGCGACCCGCGGACGAACGCCAGAATTGATCATCGGCATCGCCACATTGTCATTCTGATCAAAACTTAAATCGACAAATAAACCTGGGTTATCCAGATCTAATTTAGCGGTAAATTCTTCTTTCGCACATTGCGGATTATCACGCAACTTTTGCATCTCAAACGTTAATTGCGACCAGATTTGACGTAAGTCTTTCATCTGACGCGAAACCAGATCCTGGCCGTCTTTAGTGATACTCAAGGTTTTAGTTTCGGCTGGTTCACCAATAAAGTGGGCAAACTCAGAGACCTGATGCTCTGCCAAGATAGCGGTAACTTCTGCACGTTTACTGGCAGGAACTTGCAACACCGCACCTAATTCTTCATTAAACAACAACTCTTCAGCGGAGCCACTTAACTCGGATAAATCAACGCTAACTCCGCAATTTCCGGCAAAGCCCATCTCCACTAGCGTTGCTAACAAGCCACCATCTGAGCGATCATGATAAGCGTAAGCCAAACCTTGCTGATTCAAGCTTTGCACCGCATTAAAGAAGTTGCGCAAGTCATCGGCAGAATCTACTGAAGCAGGCGTTTTACCCAATAACTTATAAACTTGGGTAAAGGCCGTAGCGCCCAAGCGATTGTTACCACGGCCTAAGTCTAACAATAATAATTCCGTATCACCTTTATTTGCCTTTAACTCCGGCGTGAGTGATTTGCGCACATCCGTCACCGGCGCAAAAGCTGAAATGATTAGCGAGCTAGGAGCCGTAACCGACTTTTGGACTTTCTTGCCATCCGGGCCCTCTTCTTCCCACACGGTTTTCATGGACATGGAATCTTTGCCCACAGGAATGGTAATGCCTAATTTTGGACATAGATCCATACCAACTGCTTCAACCGCATTGTAAAGATTAACGTCTTCACCAGGCGCGCCGGCAAGTGCCATCCAGTTCGCGGACAGGCGGATTTTTTTAATATCGTCAATTTTAGCGGAAGCGATGTTGGTGATCGCTTCACCCACAGCCATCTTGGCTGCGGCAGCTGAATCGAGTAGTGCCGCAGGAGTTCGCTCGCCCATCGCCATGGCTTCGCCAGTGTAGCTATTGTGAGTCGAAGTAGTGACCGCGCAATCGGCTACAGGTACTTGCCAAGGGCCCACCATTTGGTCACGCGACACCATACCGCCAACGGTTCTATCACCAATGGTGATCAGGAAGGTCTTGTCGGCAACGGCTGGAAGCGCTAACACCCGATCAATCGCTTCATTGATATTGGAAACCTGTGGTAATTCGGTCGAGGGGGCCTTTAAAGTTTCTGCGCTGCGGTGCATTTTGGGCGGTTTACCAAATAACACATCCATTGGCAGATCCACCGGCTTATTATCAAAATGCTCATCGCTTAAACTTAAATGCAACGCTTCGGTCGCCTCGCCCACCACCGCAAACGGACAACGCTCGCGCTGACAAATCTGCTCAAAATGCTCAAGCTTGTCTGGCGCAACGGCCAATACATAACGCTCTTGTGCTTCGTTACACCAGATCTCAACTGGTGCCATGCCTTTTTCCGCATTCGGCACACGACGCAACTCAAAGCTTCCGCCGCGCTCACCATCATGAACCAACTCAGGGATAGCGTTGGATAAACCACCGGCGCCCACGTCGTGAATAAATTCGATAGGATTACGATCATCTAATGCCCAACAACGGTCGATCACTTCCTGACAACGGCGCTCCATTTCGGGGTTATCACGTTGCACCGAAGCAAAGTCCAAATCCTCGGCACTCGAACCAGAAGTCATAGAAGATGCCGCGCCACCACCAAGACCAATCAACATGGCAGGGCCGCCCAAAACTATCACTTTATAGCCAGGCTTAATCTCTTTTTTCTCAACGTGCTGTTCGCGAATATTACCCATACCACCAGCAATCATAATCGGCTTATGATAACCGCGAACTTCAGCTCCATACTCAAAATCAAATTCTTCTTCAAAAGTGCGGAAATAGCCATTAACCGCCGGACGCCCAAATTCGTTATTAAAGCTGGCGCCGCCAATAGGCCCTTCGAGCATAATATCAAGCGCAGTTACGATCCGTTCAGGCTTGCCATAATCGGTTTCCCAAGGCTGCTCGTAATCAGGAACCCTTAAGTTTGACACGCTAAAACCGGTTAAACCCACTTTGGGTTTGCCGCCAATACCGGTAGCCCCTTCGTCACGAATTTCACCGCCAGAACCGGTCGAAGCACCGGGGTAAGGCGAAATGCAGGTTGGGTGGTTGTGAGTTTCGACCTTGATCAGAACGTGGACTGGCTCTAAATGGTATTGGTATTCATTAGTTTCCGGCTGAGCAAAAAAGCGATGGGCATTAAAGCCTTCAAACACCGCCGCATTGTCTTTATACGCGGATAAAACTCCTTCGGAATTGTTGGCGTAAGTGTTTTTGATCATTTTGAACAAAGACAAGTCTTTATCTTCGCCGTCAATGGTCCAAGAAGCATTAAAAATTTTATGTCGACAATGCTCAGAATTTGCTTGTGCGAACATCATCAACTCAACATCGCTGGGATTGCGCCCAAGGTGCGTAAAACTCTCGACTAAATAATCAATTTCATCTTCCGCTAAGGCTAAACCAATTTCGGTATTGGCTTTGACCAATGCTTGGCGACCACCAGCAAGAATATCGACGTGGGAAAGCGCCTTAGGGCTTTCCTGAACAAATAATACTTCGGCTTGGTTATGTTCATCAAACACGGATTGGGTCATACGATCATGAACTAGCGGCTTTAAACGCTCGGCAACCGCGTCTTTGATTGGCTCGCCCTCTGGATTGATGAAGTAGACCGCGATACCGCGCTCGATTCGCTCAATTTTCTCAAGCCCGCAATTTTGCGCAATATTGGTTGCTTTTGAAGACCAAGGCGAAATGGTGCCGGGACGTGGCACTACAATCATGCGGCGACCAGAATGCTCACTGGCTGGGCGGCTCGGACCATACTCCAACAATCGCTCCAAAACCGCCATTTCATCAGCAGTTAAGTCGGCATTGGTATGCACATAATGCACATATTCGCCATAAATCTCAGCCACGCGAGGCTCGATGGCATGGGTCTCTTTCAACAAACGAGCTTTTTGGAATTCAGAATAAGCAGGGTTACCGCGCAAAATGAGCATAAACTTCTCTACCGATAGGTTGAATTAGCGGGCAAAACTAGGCTTTGCCAAGGAGCGCAAATTTTACTCTAAAAGCCACTTTTTGATAAGCCTTTGATGGCTTTTTCCTGCCAAATTTGTACTTTTTGCCCAGATCCAAGCATAATATTGATCAATAATTATAAGTTGTTGATATTTGACATAATAAACTAGGCGTCAAGAGTGGCAATGAACTGCATTTTTAAATTCCCGCATTGGCTATTAGGCCTAAGCCTTGTCGCTTGCCTATTGCTCGTCACCGCTTGTCAGCGCCAACCTCAAAACCAGCTGGAAGAAATTAAAGCCCGCGGCTATATCAAGGTTTATACCCGTATTGCCCCAACCACCATGTACATTGGCGATCAAGACTTTACCGGTTTTGAATACGAATTGGTCAAACTGTTCGCCGACTACCTTGAGGTCGATGTACAAATTATTACGGAAAACGATCTGGCAAAAATGATGTCAGAGCTGGAAAAAGGTCACGCAGATCTGATCGCCGCGGGTCTTACCGTCACCAAAGAGCGAGTAAAAAAACTACGGTTTTCACCCAGCTATCAAGAGATCAGCAGCAAGCTCGTTTACAAACAAGGACAAAAACGCCCTAGAGATTTTAGTCAAATTGAAGGCGGCTTGATGGTATTAGCCAATTCTTCACATTCCGCGACTCTACGAAAAGAGCAAGAGAATTATCCTGAGCTTACCTGGAGCGAAACCAACGAATTCAGTGCTTCAGAGCTGCTAGATAAGGTGCTGGACGAGACTATTCGCTATACCGTCGCCGACTCCAATGATTTAGAGCTGGCGCGCCAAGTCGAGCCGGAATTGGCTGTTGCTTTTAGCATTTCAGGTAAACAAAACTTAGCTTGGGCTTTAGCCAAAAATAGCGATGATAGTTTGTTTGCAAAGGTGATTGAATTTTTTAATCAAGCACGAACCGATGGCAGTATTGACTACCTTATCGAGCGCTACTATGGCCATTTAACCAAGTTTGATTATGTTGGTAGCCGAGAATTTATTCGTGCTATTGATAGCCGTTTAGAAGCGTTTATTCCTGATTTTATACAAGCTGCTAGCGATGATCTCGATTGGCGATTTTTAGCGGCAATGGGTTATCAAGAGTCCCACTGGAAACCCGATGCCCGCTCACCTACTGGTGTTCGTGGTCTAATGATGCTAACACAAAATACTGCCAAACAGCTGGGTATTAAAGATCGACTCGATCCCAAACAAAGCATCATTGGCGGCGCGGATTACTTTCGCTTAATGCTACAAAAAATCCCTGAGCGGATAACCGATCCCGACCGTAATTGGTTCGCTTTGGCTGGCTATAACGTTGGTTTTGGCCACCTTGAAGATGCTAGGCGCCTAGCGCAAGCCGATGGTCAAGTTCCCGACACTTGGCAGGTAATCAAAGATTATTTACCGCTTTTACGGCAAAAGAAGTGGTATTCAAAGACTCGCTTTGGCTATGCTCGAGGTAATGAACCGGTGCGCTATGTAGGTAACATCCGCCAATACTATGCGGTATTGCAACAACTGTTTAACCTAGACGGCTCTCGCAAACAACTTGAACAAGAGCCAGTTGAGTTGGAGCTTGAGGAAACTCTCGCTCCCGAATTAGAACAAACTGAAAACCAAGCCGAAAGCCAAATCGACCAATAATAAAAAACTATTGGATTAATTTGAACGCGGCGCAACCCTCAACACTTCTTCAATAGTGGTTTTTCCGCTCGCCACCTTGAAGGCGCCACTAATCCGCAATAAATTCATGCCATCACGAACGTTTTGTTTTCGAACTTCGGCCAAATCAATTTTGTCGTGAATTAAATGTTTAAGTTCATCGGTCACTCTAAATAGCTCATAAACTCCTTGTCGTCCTTGATAACCGGTATTTCGACAATAGTCGCACCCAACCGGCTCATACACCGTTTCCGGCATAGTAACTTTTTGCTCATCGCCGACTAAAGACTGCCACGCAACCGGTTCAAGCTTGGTAGCTTTTTTACAGCGCTCGCACAGAGTTCTGACCAAACGCTGCGCCATCACCCCTAACATGGTGGCGTTAATTAAGTAAGGCTCGACTCCAATCTCCATCAAACGGGTAATTGCTGAAGAAGAGTCATTGGTGTGTAAAGTGGAAATCACTAAGTGACCGGTTAAAGCGGCTTGGACAGCCATGTGGGCCGTCTCTTTATCACGAATTTCGCCAATCATGATAATGTCCGGATCTTGCCGCAGCAAAGCTCGGATACCAGAAGCGAAATCTAGATCAATATCATGATGAACCTGCATCTGATTGAGCTTGGGATCGACCATCTCAATCGGATCTTCGATGGTACAAATATTCACCTCGCTGGTCGCCAGCAAATCCAAAGAAGTGTAAAGGGTGGTGGTTTTACCCGAACCCGTTGGCCCCGTTAAGAGCACGATACCGGTAGGATTACCGATCAGATCGCGCCATAAATGCTCTGTTTCTGGCTCCAGTCCCAATTGCAAAAAATCACGATCTAACACTGTGGGGTCAAAAATACGACCAACAAACTTTTCACCAAAAGCAGTGGGCAAGGTGGATAGTCGTAGCTCTATTTCCATGCCATCGGGATTTTTAGTTTTGACCCGTCCATCCAGCGGTTTACGCCTTTCTGCCAAGTCCATTCGCCCTAGAATTTTAAACCGTGACACCACCGCATGAGTAATGGAAATCGGTAGTTGGTAAACCTCGTGCAAAACCCCATCAATACGAAACCTGACTTTACCAATTTCCCTTCGCGGCTCTATATGGATATCACTGGCTCTTTGTTTAAAGGCATATTGCAATAACCAATCAACGATTTGTACAATATGCTGGTCGTTAGCATCGGCCTCTTCGGAGCCTTTAAGTTCAATCAATTGTTCCAGATTACCAACCGTATTGTCCGCTTGGAGTTTCGTCTTGTTAGCACCCTTGATCGAAGCCGACAGCTGATAAAATTCTTTTTGATAACGCTTTACTAAAGCAGGGTTAGCCAGCACAGGTACAATTCGTTTGCGCGTGGTTTGCTCAAGACCTTGCTGCCAACTTAAGTTATCCGGTTCTAACACCGCCATGATAATCAATTCTTCTTGGACTTCTAGCGCCAAGATCTTATGCCGCTCGGCATAGGCTAGCGACATAACTTGAGTCACCGAGTCTACATCAATTTTCAAGGGATCAATTTTGAAGTACTTTTTTCCTAATAAAGAGGCAACGTATTTGGTGACCGCTTCTTCATCGAGAATTTGTCGACTGTCATCAAAACGAGTCAAACACAGATCTGCTACTTGCTCGATTGGAGTTAATTGCAAATTACCCTGACGCACATGTACCCGAGCCGCTTGAAACTGCTCATCGGTGATCCAGCCGTCTTTTTTTAGTGCATCTAAAATTTGAAAGGTAGAAAGCATAAGTTCCTTAAATACTTATAGTATTAGCACAGCTTAAATCAAAATCCTTTTTAGATTCAATAGCTAATCATCAATGTCTCAACAAAATCACTAATAACCTATTGGATTCGAAGTATTTGTTTGGAGTTTTGACAAGTGATACGCGCAATATCATCGGCTGATTCTTGACGCAACTTACAGACTTCGTTGAAAACGTCAAAAATTTGGAAGGGAGTATTGTAAGCTTTGCGGCTATTAGCCGGTTTCATATCTGGTGAATTGGTTTCTAACACCATCGACTCTAAAGGCAGTTCGGTCACCAGTTTTTTTAATTTCACCGCGTTTGGGTAGGTAATAGCGCCGCCAAAACTTAGCTTAAAGCCTAAATCGATATAACGCTCGGCCTGTTGGATACTGCCATTAAAAGCATGCACAATCCCTCCCTGTTGGAAGTTCTGCGCCTTTATGTAAGCTAAAGTATCTTCGTGCGCCTTGCGAACGTGGAGAATAACAGGCAACTCGGCAGCTTTTGCAATGTTTAGCTGAGCGGAAAAAAGATCCACCTGCGCCTTGCGATCAATATTTTTTTCGTAGTAGTCCAAGCCGATTTCGCCAATCGCCCATAGTGGTTTAACCGACACCGCAAGCTCTAGATCACGAATATTTTTTTTGGAATGTTGTTGCAAAAACTCAGGATGTAAACCTATCGCTGAATATACATTTTTTTTCAGCGCTGCTAATTGACGAATAAAGCGCCATTTATCTTGAGTCACTCCAGCTATTAAAATACCATCGATCCCAAGTTTGGGCATCCTTTCGAAAATTGAATCGCGTTCTTTATCAAATATCGGAAAGTCCAAATGACAAATACTATCAAACAGTTTTCTTTCGATTTTTTGAGTCTGCTTTTTCTTCTTAAAAAACACTTATACCAGCCCCCTTTTATCACTTAAAAATAAGTATCCCTTTAAAATAAGCAACAATTTTGTTTTTATTCTAATGTTCCCGCGTTTCAAAGAAACGAACTTCCGGCCAACGCTCTATCGCTAAATTCAAATTTACCATAGAGGGTGCCAAATAGGTCCAGTTTTCGCCACCATCCAGTGCTAAGTTTTGCGAATTTTTACGTTTAAACTCTTCCAACTTCTTATCATCATCGCACTCAACCCAACGGGCCGTCGCCACGCTAACCTGATCGTAGATACACTCTACTTTATATTCGTTTTTCAGCCGATGTGCAACTACATCAAACTGCAACACACCCACTGCACCCAATACCAAGTCATTGGATTCTTGCGGTTTAAACACTTGAGTTGCCCCTTCTTCGGACAACTGAACCAAGCCTTTAAGCAAGGCTTTATTCTTCATCGGATCTTTTAAACGCACCCTTCTAAAAAGTTCCGGCGCAAAATTAGGGATCCCTTTAAACTTAAGGATTTCACCTTCGGTAAAGGTATCGCCAATTTGAATAGTTCCATGATTATGCAGCCCAATAATATCTCCGGCGTAAGCTTCCTCTAAGTGCTCACGATCGCCCGCTAGGAAAGTTAGCGCATTGTTTACGGATATATTTTTATTAATACGAACGTGGCGCATCTTCATCCCTTTATTGTATTTACCGCTACAAATTCGGGCAAAAGCAATCCGATCACGATGCTGCGGATCCATATTGGCCTGAATTTTAAATACAAAAGCAGAAAACTTTTCTTCGGTGGCAGTAACTTCTCGCTCTTCTGACTGACGAGGCATCGGACTTGGCGCCCATTCCACCAGTCCGTCAAGCATATGGTTAACCCCAAAGTTGCCTAATGCTGTACCAAAGTAAACTGGGGTTAATTTGCCCGCTAAAAATTCAGCTTTATCAAATTCATGGCTAGCGCCTTGTACCAACTCTAACTCTTCGCGCAAATCATCCGCTAAGGGGCCAACCGCGGTATCCAGCTCGGGGTTATCCAAACCTTCAATGATCCGCTCGGCTTGAATGGTATGGCCCTGTCCTGACTGATACAAATAGGTTTTATCCTCAAGGATATGATAAACCCCTTTAAATTGTTTACCCATCCCAATTGGCCAAGATACTGGCGAACATTTGATATTCAGAACCTCTTCCACTTCGTCCAACAGTTCAATCGGATCTCGAATATCGCGATCCATTTTATTCATAAAGGTCACAATCGGCGTATCGCGCAAGCGACAAACTTCCATCAACTTAATGGTTCGCGCTTCCACACCCTTGGCCGCATCTATCACCATTAAAGCTGAATCCACCGCAGTTAATGTACGGTAAGTATCTTCAGAAAAATCTTCGTGACCAGGCGTATCCAAGAGGTTTACGGTACGTCCGCCATAAGGAAACTGCATCACCGAGGTGGTAACCGAAATACCACGCTGCTTTTCCAGCTCCATCCAGTCTGAAGTAGCGTGCTTGCCACCTCGGCCTTTGACCACCCCTGCTTCTTGGATCTGATTACCGAATAAGAGCACTTTTTCAGTAATGGTAGTTTTACCCGCATCAGGGTGCGAAATAATGGCAAAAGTGCGACGATTTTCGATTTGTTCAACAAGTTTGGACATGCAGTTCGAGCTAAAATGACTAAAGTTGGCGCGATTATAAAGCTTTTTCCATCACAATGGCATCCTCACGCCCTTTTTCTTGCTTAGGCATATTATCGATATAGCCACGATAATAATTCTTTCGCAGCCCAATACGCTCAAAACCCAAAGCTAGATATAGATTAAGGGCAGCAAGATTTGAAGCTCGAACCTCTAAAATCACCTTTATCATCCCCGCCTGGCGTGCCTTTTCTAACATAGCACTAAGCAAACGTTTGGCATGACCTTGCCTAAGGTGCTGCCGATCAACAGCAATATCCAAAAGGTGACACTCATCAGACAGATAATTAAAGATAACAAAACCAATAAGCTGGTTATTTTCAGTTAACACCAAGCTCGGATAACCCGCTTCGATGCTATCAAGATGTGCTTGGCGCGACCAAGCAAAGGGGTGAACTTTTGACTCAAGTTCGACGATCGAATCAAGGTCACTTTTGCTTAAAGAAGCTATTTGCAACTGATGCATTCAGAACTAGGTTTAAGCAGGTGGGTTTCAAGAAGTGGATTAAACAACTAAAGCAGCTCAATTTTTTGCTGCAACTCTTGTAACAACTGCCACCATGCTTTTTTATTGCCAACTGCGCCAAATGCTGGCGCTTGCAGCATGAATCCATGATTGCTATTGGAGCTTAACGATTCGCTTTGTTGTTGCTCTGGCGGTTCCATAGCATTAATCAGCACTAGCTTCTGCTGCTTAAGGTGAGCTAAAGAATAGCTTGAGTCGTCCGTTATCTGATAGAGACTGACTGGAAATTCACTGTTTTGCCATTGCTTCCAAGCAAACTTAAGCTGCTTCCAGTTCTGTTGTAATTGCGCTTTTGATGGTGATTGAGCGGCAATAATTGCCGCTTTTGCTTTCGGGTTGCTCACTAACGCTTTGAGATAAATCGAAGCCGCTTGTTCAACAGCTTTGTTTTCCGCAGAAGCTGCTGTAGAAGGCGCTTTTACTTCTGACTTACTAACTAGGCTCTCTTCAATTGGGGTTTCGGTCGAAGGTTCTACAGAAGTTTCCACCGAAACTTCCACAGCAGACTCACGGAGCACCCAACGAGGTACTCCAATCGCATCCAAATAAGCTAGCTGATCAGTCATAGATTAGCATTTACCCTAACCATCGCGCTCAGATTAATGCTGAACTAAGGATAATAAATCCTCGTCCAGAATATCGTGCTTTTCATCGGCAAGCTTTTTAAAGGCAACAAATGCTTCTTTAAGCTCATCGTTGTTATTAAACTTATGGCCCAGTTGCGCCAAATGGCTTTTAAAAGCATTTCGTCCCGAGTGTTTACCTAATACCATTTTATTATTCGCCCAACCCACATCTTCAGCACGCATAATCTCATAAGTTTCGCGGTGTTTTAACACACCATCTTGATGGATACCTGACTCATGGGCAAAGGCATTATCACCAACAATGGCCTTATTAGGTTGTACTGCAAAGCCAGTAATTTTGGAAACCATTTGCGAAGTATTGACGATATGGCGAGTATCAATATCCACCCGTGCGTTAAAGTAATCCGGGCGGGTTTTTACTGCCATTACAATTTCTTCTAACGAAGCATTACCAGCGCGCTCACCTAAACCATTAATGGTACATTCTACCTGACGAGCGCCGCATTGCACCGCCGCTAAGGAATTGGCTACTGCCAGACCTAAATCGTTATGGCAGTGTACTGAAAAAATCGCTTTGTCCGCGTTTGGAATACGCTCCAGCAGCTGCTTGATGGTATTGGCATATTGATCCGGCATATTGTATCCCACTGTATCAGGGATATTGATGGTACGAGCGCCGGCATCAATTACCTGCTCAATGATTTTACACATAAAATCGATTTCAGAGCGCCCAGCATCTTCGCAAGAAAATTCCACATCGTCACACAAGTTACGGGCAAATTTAACCGAAGCCACGGCTTGTTCGATCACTTTTTCCGGCGGCATCTGCAATTTATGCTGCATGTGCAAAGGTGAGGTAGCGATAAAAGTGTGAATACGGCCAGAATTAGCCCCCTTAATAGCATCACCAGCGGCTTGAATATCTTTTTCCATAGCACGAGAGAGTGAGCAAATAGTGCTATCTTTGATGTTATCGGCGACTAATTTAACCGCTTCAAAATCACCCGGACTGGCAATGGCAAAACCGGCTTCAATCACGTCCACCTTCATTTTTTCTAATTGACGAGCAATTGCTAATTTTTCGTCTTTATCCATCGAAGCGCCAGGACTTTGTTCGCCGTCACGCAAGGTTGTATCAAAAATCACCAATTTATCTTTTTGGCTCATAAAATCTCTCCAAAAGCCCTATTATTAAGGCAAATTGACCATATTTTGGTCATCGCTAAAGGTATCCTTATAGGATAACAAAGATCCGCGGTTAAGGTAAAAGGAAAGTCACTTGTCTGACCAAGTGAAAGTATCGTTAGAGTGGATAAAGTTGATTTCGGCCTTGACTCTTGGCTTGATATAAAGCCTGATCAGCAAGTTGCAAACCTTGTTGTAGGCTACGCTTTTCGGTCAAATAAGACCAGCCGACACAAACAGTCACTACCTTATGAGCGGAAGACTCATGGGGGATCTGTAAAGCTTTGATCTGCTCAATAATTCGTGTCCCAATTAACTTTATAACCTCAGGCTCAGTAGCATCCATTAAAATGACAAATTCTTCGCCACCATATCGAGCTGAGAGATCATTTTTGCGAACGTTCTGAGCAATGGTCTTAGCAACCTCGCAAATACAGTCATCTCCAGCGATATGACCATAAAGATCATTAAAGTCTTTGAAGTGATCAATATCAATAAACAACACACCCGTATCCGGCTTATCAAAACTGTCCTTGGCTTCATCAAAAAAACGCCGATTAGAAAGCTGGGTTAAGGCATCGATATTGGATAATTTAAAAAGCTTATCTTTTGCTTTCTGTTCGCTTTTTCTGGCTCGGTCTTGCAGCAAGCTTCGAGCATAAAGCTTACGCACACTAAGCTGAATATAGTAGTTCGAAACTAAGCTCAAAAACACAAAAAAACAGGTGTCAAAGACCAAAAACACATAGCGATTGGTTGGCATATCCAAAAAATAGTAAAAGCTAATGCCACCAACGCAAACCACTAGCGAAGCTATTAATGAAGGGATAAATCTTGGTTGGATAACGATATTGATATAACAAATGAGGATAATGTAGCCGTAATAATAGTAGAATTGATCTTGCACAAAGGCTTGGTAACGACTCACAAAAATCAAGGCACAAATCACCACACCACTCAAAGAAATGATCCAGTCTTGATATAGAGCATATTTCGGTTTATCAAAAAACTGCACCGCGAACAAAGCAGCTGGCACGGCAATACCATAGCGCATAATAAGTGCTAAATAATTACCATCTTTCACGTTATAAATTTCTGCTACGCCATAAAGCGCCAACAGGAAAATACCGATATAGATGAATATCCGAAAATGTTTAATGCGAGCTTGGTAATTGTTCAGTAAATAGACGCGCTCAAACTCTTTGGGCATTGGTAGCTTCCAATAGCTTTCCGCGGCAATCGACTCAGCTTGCTCTAGAACTTTTTTGTCAATTTTTAACTGCATATTACCAAAGTGACGTTAATTTCTTTCATAAAGTAGCAAAAAAGCCCTAGAAATCAAAATCTTATAGATTCCCAGAGCTTTGATATACAAGCAGTTACCTAGTCAGCGACTTTTAGGCAGCTTTGGTTTTGCTCTTGCTTGATTTGTTTTCCGTGACCACGCCAGAGATTTGTTCATGCGAATAATCATCCACCTGAATCACATCCATCCGGGCTTCTTCCGCATCCACCAAGATCTGATGTTCTTCTTGATTGATGATACCCTTTTCAATGGCCTGCTCGATTCGCTCCATATTGGTCGCATTTTTATCCAGTTGCTTGGCCTTCATCGCTTTACGCAATTTACGGCGAACCTCGTCAGCGGCTAGCACCTTGAAGAAGGCTTGTTCGACACGACCAGTCACATCATCAGAAGCTTCGCCAACAAACGAATAGTTGGTTAATCGCTCGCGAATATCACTTTTCGTCAGCATCGGTTTGACCACCTCGCGATCCAACCGATCGCTTGGTTTACGGTAGCTTTTGCCATACGGGAAAGCGACAAAACGCAATAATTTGCCTACCCATTGATTCGGGAAATTACCATAAAATTCGTACAAGGCTTGTTGCATTTGCTCCAAGCTAGACTCGATATTCCATTGCACATAGGGTAAATCTGAAATTGGCCGCTCGTTGTCTTCATAGTATTTAAGTACCGCCGAAGCCATATATAAATGGCTTAACACATCGGCTAAACGTGCCGATAAGCGCTCTTTTCGCTTTAGATCACCGCCAAGCATACCCATCGCCACGTCAGAGGTGAGCGCTAAAACCGAGCTCATACGAGTCAATTGTTGATAGTATTTTCCGGTACGACCGGCAACAGGCTTAGCTGCCAACTTTCCTGCGCTCAAGCCTAAACCTAAGGTACGCGCAAAATTGCTAACACCATAACCAATATGACGGAACAATAGACTATCGAAACGCTTCACACCCTCTTCTTTATCTTCAAGTTGCGCCGCCATCATTTCGCGGAACACATAAGGATGACAACGCACCGCGCCTTGTCCAAAAATCATCAAGTTACGAGTCAAAATATTAGCGCCTTCCACGGTAATACCAATCGGCTGACTCATATAACCATTAGCAAGATAATTTCGCTCGCCCATGATAATGGCTCGTCCTGCATGAATATCCATGGAATCGTTCATGATTTGACGACCCATTTCCGTCATGTGGTACTTAGCAATGGCTGAAACCACCGAAGGTTTCACGCCCAAATCTACAGCACCAGCGGTCATAGTACGCATTGCTTCGATGCGATAAGTCATGCCAGCAATTCGTGCCATCGCTTCTTCGATACCTTCAAAGCGCGCGATCGGTGTCTTAAATTGCTCGCGCACCATGGCATAAGCACCCGTCATGCGATACGACAACTTAGCACAAGCCGCACCCATTGCAGGCAACGAAATAGAACGCCCGGCGGCTAATGATTCCATCAACATACGCCAGCCCTGACCAGCGAACTCTTTACCACCAATAATCATGTCCAGCGGAATAAAAACGTCTTTGCCTTTAGTAGTACCGTTCATAAAGGCTTGATTCATCGGTAAATGACGTTGGCCAATTTCCACGCCAGGGTGATCGCTCGGGATCAAAGCGCAGGTAATGCCATAGTCTTCTTTGTCAGTATCGCCTAGCAAGCCATCAGGATCGTAAAGCTTAAAGGCCAAACCAACGATGGTCGCCACTGGCGCCAAGGTGATGTAACGTTTGTTCCAATTAATTTTGATCCCTAAAACGTCTTTACCTTCGTGTTTGCCCATACAAACCACGCCCTTATCGGGAATCGCACCAGCATCAGAACCGGCCACTGGCGAAGTTAAGGCAAAACATGGAATTTCTTTACCCGCTGCTAAGCGCGGTAAATAATAATCTTTTTGCGCGTCAGTACCATAGTGCAGTAACAATTCACCTGGCCCTAAAGAATTAGGTACCATGACCGTAACCGCGGCCGAAGCGCTACGGGTAGAAAGCTTGGTCACAACAGTAGAGTGTGCCAAAGCTGAAAAGCCTTTACCGCCATACTCTTTCGGGATAATCATTCCCAAAAAGCCTTTATCTTTTATGAACTGCCAAACCTCTGGTGGTAAGTCTTTGCGCTTATGCACAATATCCCAATCGTCAAGCATTTCGCAAAGTTGTTCAGTTTCATTATCGACGAAAGACTGCTCTTCTTCATTTAAAGTCGGCTTTTCGATCTTAAGCATCTTGTTCCAATCTGGATTTCCTTGGAACAGATCGCCATCCCACCAAACATCGCCAGCCTCAAGCGCTACTTTTTCAGTTTCATTCATTGGCGGCAAAACCTTTTGCATAAAGTTATAAGCTTTACGCGAGATCCAATCCATCCGTAAATCCGGCAATAAATAAAATAGTGCCACCACGCCATAAGTTATCGCTGACAGGTAAAAACCCCATGACAAATCGCTGGCCAGCCAAATTAGCGCCAAAGCCGCCAAATTAGCAATCATTACTTTTTTCATTGGCCAGCGGTTATAAGCGCAAACGCCCGCCACTAACACCATTATCAATAACTGCCATAATCCAGTCATGTTTTTATTACCTCAATCATCATATTTTAAAATTTTTAGAGCTTAATCTTGTTAATGCTTTCTATTGTTAATTTAGCAAAACTAAGCTTTCATACCCGCGGCTAAAAAGGGGATCATTTCATCAATCACATCCTCAATCGCCATTTCTCGTTTAAAATCCACCGCAGAAATCTCGCGCAGAGCATCGCTACCAGCCAAGGTAAAGATCAAGCTGCCAAGGGTATAATGCAGTCGCCAAAAGATCTGATCATTGCTTAAATTCGGATAAGCCTGCTGAAAAAGCATGGTAAAACGCACCAATACAAAACCATACTTTTCAGTAACATAGCGGCGTAAATGACCTTGAGTTTCGGCATAGGCACGCCCTAAGAGGCGCATAAAAATCGAAATCGAAGCTTTACGTTTACGCTCCAGTATCAACAGCGGCGAAACCAGTGCCTTAAGCAAGGTTTCCGTATCCAACGCTTGCTCAGAAGCCTTCCCATCTTGTGCCAACTCCTTTTCCAGCTCCGCAAGGCGCTGAATTAGGCCAGTTGTATAATCCGATAGAAAACGGTCAAAAACGTCCTGTATCAAGGATTTCTTCGAACCAAAGTGATAGTTGACACTGGCTAAATTGACTTTTGCCCGAGCAGTAATGGTTCGCAAACTGGTTTCTGCGAAACCTCGCTCAGCAAATAATTGCTCCGCAGCATCGAGGATACGAGCCTTAGTGGTTTCATTCTTACTCATTCTTGCCCTAATGAACTTAACATGCTATCAAACAATTGTTTGAAACATACGTTCTATTCATCAAAATGTCAAGATCCACAGATTTGAGTTTTAAATAATTAAGCAGCAGATTGGTCAGCAGCAATGGTCGAAACTCGATCTTTTACCGCCAATTTTTGACAGCTACTGAGCTTAATACAAAACTGTTATTTTAAATCATGCAAGGTGAAGTAAATGCCAAGACCACACTTAAGATCAATTACTAAAAAATTTTTTAAGTTAAATAAACGAAATGACAACACCATAAAAAACAAATTAAGCATTTAAAAAAATATTTAAATTTTTTTTACGAGGGCAACCAATTAAGAAATTCAGAATAAGAAAATGGCCAAACCAACTCTTGTGATGTTTCTATGTTTTTTAAAACCGGAATTTTAGTGCGATACTGCTCCATTACTAACTCGTCATCAATGATGTCAAACACTTCCAATTTAAATTTATTTTGACCCACATTATCCAAAAAAAATTGCGAAAACATCCGTTCAACGTTTTCACATAAATCGCAGCCAAAAGTTGTAAAAAAAATTATTTTTTGCATTTTTCTTTTAAAAAGCTGTAAAAAGTTAAAAAAAGCATCAATTAACGCGACTTTATCATAAAATTTTATTAACTTTCTAAATTTCTTTTCGTATAATTTGATTGGAAATTAACCAAACGCTTCACGACAGGGGAAAAGACCATGGCAAAGAAAGTAACTTCTGCAGCAGCTCTTAAGTCAGCTGAATCTGCACTCAACAAAGCTAAGAAAGCTTCGGCAAAAGATAAATCCTCTTTAGCCAAAGCTAACGCAAAAGCTAAAGACGCTGCAGCGAAAGCTAAAGCTAAATCAAACAAAACAACTAAGGCCGCTGCGAAGAAAGCTAAAGATGCCGCTGCAAAAGCAAAACGCGCTGCTGCTGCTTCTGCAAAAGCCGTCGCTAAAGCTAAAGATATGGTAGCGAAAGCCAAAGCCGTAGCTGCAAAAGAAGCCGCTCTTGCTAAAGCAGTAGCTAAGTTCGAAAAAGATTGGGCAGCAAAAGAAAAGAAGAAAGCCGCTGCTGCTGCTAAGAAAAAAGCTGCCGCTGATAAAAAGAAAGCCGCTGCTGCCAAGAAAAAAGCTGCCGCTGCCGCTAAAAAGAAAGCTGCCGCTGCCAAGAAAAAAGCCGCCGCCGCTGCTAAAAAAGCTAAAGCTGCAGCAAAGAAGAAGGCTACTAAGAAGAAAGCTCCGGCTAAGAAAAAGGCTGCTAAGAAGAAAGCTCCAGCTAAGAAAAAGGCTGCTAAGAAGAAAGCTCCAGCTAAGAAAAAGGCTGCTAAGAAGAAAGCTCCGGCTAAAAAGAAGGCTCCAGCCAAAAAGAAAGTTGCTAAGAAAAAAGCTCCAGCTAAGAAAAAGGCTGCTGCTAAAAAGAAATAGTACTTCTGAAATTAAAACCCGGCTTCTGCCGGGTTTTTTTATGCTTAAACCTTTCTAGTGCTTTTATACTCGCAATAAGCTCTACTAAATTAGCGATGCTCTATCAACCAACAGCGATGGTGATTACGACTCTTTTGAAAGTCTGGTGGTAATGTTTTCTGAGTTATTTCCACGACTCGATACTGATGTTTTAACTTTTCATCCAACACAAATTTTTTGAAGTTATTGGAAAAGTACAACTTGCCGCCAGTGGCCAATAGATTCATGCTTAACTCAATTAACTGCTGCTGATCTCTTTGTACATCAAAGCTGCTTTGCATGCGTTTTGAGTTAGAAAAGGTGGGCGGATCTAAGAAGATCAAATCGTATTGCTGATCGTTTTGCACCTCTGCTAGCCATTGCAAACAGTCGGCTTGAACAAATTGATGTCCATAAATCGGTATATTATTAGCTGCAAAGTTCTTAATCGACCAATTGATATAGGTTTTCGACATATCTACAGTGGTTGTCTGGGCACCCCCTTTTGCGGCATACACACTCACCGAACCGGTGTAAGCAAATAGGTTTAAAAACTGCTTACCTTGTGATTCGGCCATGATCATTTTGCGGGTTTTTCGATGATCTAAAAATAGTCCCGTATCCAGGTACCGACTCAAATTCACATAGAATTGCAATCCTTGCTCATTGACTTGTTTAAAATCATCACTGTCAGAGTGTTTAGTATACTGCTGAATGCCTTTTTGCCTTAGCCTTTGTTTTAGATGAACTTTTACTTCAGGCACTTGTAACACCCCAGAAGCCACTCGCTTGATTTCATTCAAGCGCTTTTGTACTACTTTCTCGGGGATATCTTTTGGTGCAGCGTATTCCTGAATATGGACTTCGTCATGATACACATCAATCGCTGCCGAGTATTCCGGCAGATCGGCATCGTATAAGCGATAGCAGCTGACATTATTTTGTTTTAAATAAGATTTATAGCGCTGCTGATTTTTGCGCAGTCGGTTTTTTAGCATGACAGCGCCTTCTGACAAACCTTGTTCCCAATTTGGATTCAGCTTTTTTGGATCAAAAGGCACAAAACTATTTTCTTGGCTAACTCGATACAAGTAAAACTGACAATCTAAAGCACCATTTTTAAATTTATAGTGCTTATGCGAGCGCAGACCAATCGCTCTAGCATATTCCGCCTCGGTGGTGATCATGGCAAATTGCCAATTTTCAAAGTTGGATTTCACATAAGCACCCAAATCCCGATAAAGCTGGTCAATAGTGGCTTCATCGCCCAGCCGCTCACCATAAGGCGGATTGGTCACTATAAGTCCCTTATTATTAATGGCTAGGTTATTAAGTTTGAGATCAACAGCTCTACTAATATCTTGCTCAACTAGCTCGATAATCTTGTCAAAACCTGCTCGTTGAATATTTTCCTCGGCTAACTGTAAACTTTTTCGATGGCGGTCACTGCCAATCAAGCGCAGCTCACAAGCTTGAAGATTTTTATTAAATTGACGCCTCGCAGTAGCTAATAAAGTTTGCCATTCCTCTTCGTCGTGCTGCTTCCAACGACAAAAAGCAAAACTTGGATTGAGCAAGCCCGCCGCCATCCCCGTTGCCATCATGGCCGCTTCTATTAACAAGGTACCAGTACCACACATAGGGTCATGAAACGCCATTGTCTGTTCGGCACATTCAGGCCACTTTGCCCGAATCAGCATCGCAGCGGCCAAATTTTCTTTAATTGGCGCTCGCCCGCTGGAATCGCGATAACCGCGTTGGTGTAAACTGCGCCCCGCTAGATCCAGACCAATTTTTAGCTGGCTACCATTAATCAGCGCATGTATTCGATAATCAGGGTTTTCCTTGTCCACCGACGGGCGCTGCTCGTAACGCTCATGGAAATAATCCACAATCGCATCTTTAACTTTTAAGGCGCCGAAACCCGAATGTTTAATCGAGTGGCTTTTACGCGCGACACAGTCCACAGCAAAAGTTTGCTTTAAATCAAAATGCCAGCCCCATTCAATGCGGTTAACCTTATCGTAAAGCTCTTCAACTGACTCAAACCGATCGTGCAACAAACAAAGGTAAATTCGATTAGCGAGCCTAGAGTGCAAACAAGCTTGGTAAGCAAGCGTTAAGTCGCCCTCAAAAGTAACGTGGGTCGGATGCTCTTTAAGGTTGTTAGCGCCCAGCAGACGTAACTCTTCGATTAATAACGCTTCCAAACCCGGCGGACAAGAAGCATAAAAAGCTAAAGTTTTATCCATTAATATTTTCCATTTATCGCTTGGCTAAACCGTTTTGGCAGCTTTAATCGCTTTTGCTGCTTGAGAAACAAGTTCTGGGCCATGATAAATAAATCCCGAATAAACTTGCACTAACGCCGCGCCAGCATTGATTTTATCAAGTGCTGACTGACCGTCATGAATACCGCCAACACCAATCACTGGAATTTTATTATCCATCGCATGCACTAACTGACTAATCACTTGGGTTGATTTGTCACTTAACGGTTTGCCGCTTAAACCGCCTTGTTCGTCGGCAAATTTCATGCCTTCGACCTTTGAGCGATCAAACGTAGTGTTGGTCGCAATAATCCCATCTAGCTCAAACTCGACAAACGTTTTGCCCAACTCAGTAATGTCATTGGCATCAAGATCGGGGGCAATTTTTACGGCTAAAGGTTTATAGACTTGATGCTCTTGATGCAAACTCTGCTGCTTCTTTTTAAGGTTTTCCAGTAAGACTTTCAGGTTTTCGCCAAACTGCAAATCACGCAAACCGGGGGTATTTGGCGAAGAAATATTCACTACCATATAATCAGCTTTAGGGTAAATTTTCTCCATACCAATAAGATAATCATCAACCGCCTTTTCTACTGGCGTATCGAAATTTTTACCAATATTAATCCCTAATAGCCCTTTGTTTTTGCTAGTAAAATCAATATCACTAATATTTTTTAATAACTGATCAACACCATCATTATTAAAGCCCATACGGTTAATAATGGCTTGCGCCTCTTTAATTCTAAACAGTCGCGGCTTGGGATTACCATCTTGCGCACGCGGAGTCACAGTACCCACTTCAATAAAACCAAAGCCAAACTGACTCAAAGCATCCACAAACTGACCATTTTTATCCAGTCCCGCAGCTAAACCGACCCGATTAGGAAACTCTATCCCCATCACTGTCACGGGATCCTGAACTTGAGGTTTTGCCATCAGCGATGCCAACTTTAGTTTATATAAGCGGTTTAAGCTGTTCAGAGAAAGGTGATGCGAGGTCTCGGCATCAAGCATAAATAGAAAATTGCGCAACAAAGAATACATAGGCTAGCGGTCCAAAAAGTAGCGATAAAAAAAGGCCAGTGATTGCTGGCCTTATTTTACTGACTTTTAATAAGAATTGTTTACTTTTTTGCCTTAGCGTTTTTTTTGCTCGCTTTTTTGGCGGTTTTCTTCTTCGCCGCCTTTTTTACCGGCGTTCTTTCGACCCAGTTACCATCTTCATAAAAAGCCGACCAACCAGAAGCCTTGCCGTCTTTATCCACGCCAGCTACATACTGCTCAGCACTTTTACGGCTGTATTTGACAATAACCGCATTGCCAGCAGGATCTTTAACGGGAGCTTCAGTTAGAAAGACGTATTTGGGATCCAATTTATCTTTTACCGGTAATAGCTCTGCAACTTCGGGGGCACGAGTTTCTCGGTTGCGCGGAAACTTGCTGGCCGCTAAGAAAATCCCAGCCGCACCATCGCGCAGCACATAATGATCATCGACTTTCTGACACTGCAGATCAGGCATTGGGATTGGATCGGCTTTTGGCGGTGCAGGCTGGCCATTAGCCAATAATTTGCGAGTATTTTTACAATCCTCGTTCATGCAACCAAAGTATTTACCGAAGCGTCCTGTCTTAAGCTGCATCTCGCTGCCACACTTATCGCACTCCAAAACAGGCCCATCATAACCTTTGATCTTATATTCGCCCTTTTCCAGCTCATAGCCTTCACAATCAGGATTATTACCGCAAATGTACAACTTGGTAGTTTCATCCAGTAAATAATCTTCCATTGTCGATTCACAAATCTTGCAACGCTTAATATCGACCAGATGGCGCGCCTCTTCTTCTTCATTAGCGGCCACAAAATCGTCACCCGGCATTAAGTTCTTAGTATTCTTACAACGCTCTTTCGGCGGCAAAGAATAACCCGTACAACCTAAAAAGACTCCAGTGCTGGCGTTACGAATAGCAAAATTATGCTGGTTACACAGATCGCAAGTTAAATCGATTTCAACCGCTTCATTCGGACGCATACCGCCATCGGCTTCAGCTTCATCAGCTTGTTTCAATTGCTCGGAAAAAGCTTGGTAAAATTCATCAAGCGTCATTTTCCAATCTTTATCACCTTTGGCGATCTCATCTAGCCGCTCTTCCATCGTCGCAGTAAAGGAAAAATCCAAAAGATTGCTAAAACTTTCCACCAACCGATCGGTAACAATTTCCCCCATTTTTTGCGCATAGAAACGCTTATTTTCCACTTTGACATAGCCACGATCTTGAATCGTTGAAATAATTGAAGCGTAAGTTGAAGGACGGCCAATACCTCGTTTTTCCAGCTCCTTCACTAAAGCTGCTTCGGAATATCGCGCAGGGGGTTTGGTAAAGTGTTGCTTTGGATCGAGCTTTTGCAACTTCAAGCGCTCACCTTCTTTAACATTCGGCAACTCTTCATCATCTTTCGAGCGTTTTTGCATCGGCAAGACTTTAGTCCAACCGTCAAAACGCATCACACGCCCTTTAGCTTTTAATTGATAATCAGCCGCCTCTACCAACAAATTGGTCACGTCAAACTCGGCTGGTAACATCTGACAAGCAACAAATTGGCGCCAAATCAAATCGTAAAGCCGTTCCGCATCCTTTTCCATATTGCTCAAGTGCGACACTTTTTTGCTCACATCCGAAGGGCGGATCGCTTCGTGCGCTTCTTGCGCTCCCTCTTTGCTCGAATAACTCATGGCTTCATTCGGCAAATAATTTTTGCCGAATTTATCGGCGATATAATCACGACATTCGCTCACCGCATCAGCGCTTAAATTAGTCGAATCGGTACGCATATAGGTAATATAGCCCGCTTCGTACAAACGCTGCGCCATCATCATGGTTTTTTTCACCCCATAACCCAAGCGGGTGCTAGCCGCTTGTTGCAAGGTTGAAGTAATAAAAGGCTTTGGCGCTTTGCTTTTTTGTGGCTTACTTTCAATCGAGCTAACGGTAAATTCAGCTTGATTTAGCGCGTCAACCGCAATTTGAGTCTCGCTTTCACTCTTTGGTTTAAAGGCTTTCCCTTGATATTTATTAACCAACAGGCGTAGCGACTGCTCAGACTGGGTGCTAGTATCAGCATGCAGATCCCAATACTCATCCGGAATAAAGGCACGAATTTCGCGCTCACGCTCCACCAGCAAACGCACCGCTACCGACTGTACTCGTCCAGCCGACAGGCCGCGAGAAATTTTTCGCCACAGTAGCGGCGAAACCATGAAGCCCACAACCCGATCTAAAAAGCGTCTGGCCTGCTGGGCATTAACATAGTGCATATCCAAGCCACTAGGCTTGGAGAAAGCTTCCTGAATCGCTTTTTTGGTAATTTCGTTAAACACCACCCGCTGATAACGATCATCGTCGCCGCCGAGCAACTCTTTTAAGTGCCAAGCAATCGCTTCACCTTCTCTGTCCAAATCCGTTGCCAGATAAATGGTATCGGCATTTTCAGCAAGTTTTTTTAATTCTTTTAAGACTTTTTCTTTACCCGGTAAGACTTCGTAATGTGCATCCCATCCCTCTTCCGGATTGATCCCCATACGTTCAAACAAGGCTTTTTTCTCACGTAAAGCTTTTTGTCGCGCCTTTTCTTCTGGCGGCAGCTTGCGGGTTATCGCTGCTTTACGCGCCCGTTCCTTGGCACTAACTGGTGCTTTTTTACTCGCGCCAGTTGGTAAATCACGAATATGGCCAACGCTCGATTTGACCACAAAATCGTTACCCAAATATTTATTGATGGTTTTCGCCTTGGCCGGCGACTCCACGATAACTAAAGATTTTCCCATATCGAAGTTCTTAAAAAAGCCTTATTTTTCAACCTACTAATTAGGTTTCAGATTTAAAAAAACAGAGCTAAGCGGGGCTATAACTCTGTCGTTCCTTTTTTTATTAATAGCAACCAAAGCTAGTGGCTGTCTAGTTTTTTTTATTTTTTATTAAAATTAGGCTTGGCGTAGAACCTTGGTCGCGGGCTGTTTTAAGATCGACTTAACACCAAACCAACCAGCCAAGCCAACAAAGATTGCCGCAGCTATTGGCACTAAAAACCAATATAAAGGATGTAGCTTAGTGCCAAGTTCGAGCACATTAATATAAACGCTCGAGACCAAGATTTCGCTGGCGATAACCGCTACCATTCCAGAAAAAATACCAAGCAATGCCAGCTCGGCAATCAGGCTGGTACGAATAAAAGGACTTTGCGCACCAAGGGTTTTCAACAGTGTTGCTGATAAGACTCTTTCTTCCCGATTAGCTTGCAACACCGCATACAACACCGCTACTCCTGCTAGCAAGACAAACAACATAATAAACTCAATCGCTAAAGTAACCTGATCTAAGATTTTTTGCACTTGCGCCATAATTTTATCCAACTCAATAATGGTCACGGTCGGCATTTGCGATAAGATTTGATTCAAAATCGGCTTTTGATCTGCCTCTAGGTGGAAGCTAGTAATATAGCTGGCTGGGAAATCTTTTAATCCTTTCGGCTCGAAAATCACAAAGAAATTCGGCTGGAATGAATCCCACTGAATTTCACGTACATTGGCAATCTGTCCTTCAACACTTAAGCCGCCAATATCAAAACTAACCTTATCACCAATTTTTACCTTCATCATTTCTTGGATTTCAGTAGAAATAGAGATCTTGGCGGCATCCGGATCCAGTTGTTGGCTCGATTCTTGATCCCACCAAACGCCTTCCACCAAACTGTTGGCGTTGGGCAAAGTTTCCATCCAAGTTAAATTTAATTCACGGCGCAAAGCGCGCGCTTGTTGGTATTCTTCTTTGGATAACACTTCACTCGCCAACTCGCCATTAAGCTTAGTAACGCGGCCACGAACCATAGGGTAAATACCGCTGGTTACAATCTGATTTTCTTGAAGAATAGTGTCCAGCGCTGAGACTTCATAATTTTGCACATTGACTAAGAAATGGTTTGGCGCATCATCCGGCATTTGACTTTGCCACTCAGATAGCAGCTCGGTGCGGATCAAATAGGTTGATAGCATGATCATAAAAGCAAGACCAAAAGCCGTGATTTGGCTAATGGTAAAGGCCGGATAACGTTTTAGTTGGCCTAGACCAAAGCGTACTGCCGTTGGGCTTCGCTTGCCAAGCCATAAGCCAATTTTAAAAATAAACCAAGCAAATAACCGAATCACAGCAAAGGCGATTATCGATACTAGAAGCAAAATTCCAACCAGTAGCCACGAATCGCTTTGCCACCACATCAATAGCGCCATTGCACCTATGGCTAGCAAATAAATAACCCAGCTGGAAACTGCCGCCGGCGCCAACTCTTTTCGTAACACCCTAAGTGGCGGCACCTTGGCAATCTGAAAAAATGATGGTAAGGCAAAACCAAGCAATACCACTAAACCCGAAAACACTGCGACCAGCGCAGGAACCAAACTAACTGCAACCATCGGTTTTGGTAAAAAATCGGCAAAGCGCCAAATAATCACTTCTTGGATCAAAAAGCCAATGACTAATCCTAATAAAACCCCAATTAAGCCCATTAAACCAAGCTGCCATAAATACAATTGGTGTACTTGCCGAACCTGCATACCCAAACAGCGATAAATCGCTGCATAGTCAAAATGACGACGACTAAAGCGCCCTGCCGCGACCGCGATAGCCACTCCAGCCAACACTACTGAAACCAAACTCGCCAAACGCAAGAAAGATTCGGCGCGACTGATGGAGGCCTGAAGCGCGGGCGTACCTTCTTTACCACCGGTGATGCGCTGAGTATCGTTTAACTGTGGCTTTAACCACTGAATATATTGGTCTCGTAATTGCGGCTCACCACGAATTAATAATTGATTAGAAACGCGGCTACCGGCTTGAATAATTTGCGCAGACGCAACATCTGCTGCATTGACCATGATCCCAGGTGCCACGTTAAACACTTCGCTGGCTTGTCCTGGCCCCGAGACAATAACTCCTGAAATGGTTAATTCAGTGGCACCAAATTCAACTTTGTCGCCGACTTTTGCCTCAAGCAGACTCAATACCCGTGGCTCAACCCACATAAAGCCAGCTTGCGGTTTGCCTTGTAGTTTCTCGCCCGCTACAAATGCTGCTTGAGAAATTTCCAATTCACCTTTTAGTGGATAGTCACTTTTTAGCACCTTAACTGAGACCAGTTGGAACTTATCGGCTTTAGATAAAACGGTACTGATCCCCTGCACAACGCTGGTCGCTAGGTTCTGCTTCTGAGCTTGCGTAAGCCAGTCTTCGGGGATCTGGCGTGGAGAACTGATGACATAATCAGCTCCTAAAAATTCGCTGGCCTGCTCGCCCATTGAACGTTGAATACGATCGGTAATCACCCCAATCGCTGTCATCGCGGCAACTGCGATCATCAAGGCAAAGAATAAAACTCTGACTTCACCAGAGCGCCAATCACGACGGAAGTTTTTTAAAGCCATTGGCAAGGTTTTTAGATGCATACCTAAACCACCTTTTCACTCAACTTGTCGTGCTTAATCGCTGTGTGAGCGCTGTCGCTTATCAAGCGCCCAGCCTCTAAGCCTACCTGTCGCTGACAGCGCTGGGCTAAGTTTTGATCGTGAGTGACTAACACTAAGGTAGTGCCAAACTGTTGATTCAACTCAAATAATAACTTAATGATTTTTTCACCATTAGCGCTATCCAGATTACCTGTCGGTTCATCAGCAAACAGAATCTTCGGCTCAGAAGCAAAAGCACGAGCAATGGCCACCCTTTGCTGCTCACCACCGGAAAGTTGATTGGGATAATGCGATACCCGCTCAGCAAGACCGACTTTTTGTAAAATATCCAGCGCACTTTTTCTCGGGTTTGTTCCGCCTTTTAACTCGATTGGCAGCATCACATTTTCTAGCGCAGTCAAACCCGGCAGCAAATGAAAAGACTGAAAAACAAAACCAACATACTGCGCGCGAATCGCGGCTCTTTGATCCTCATCAAGCCGATGAAACTGATGTCCAGCAAGCTCTACTTCACCACTGGATGGAACATCCAAGCCTGCTAGCAATGACAATAAGGTGGATTTTCCGGAGCCTGAAGCTCCCACGATCGCTAGGCTATCGCCTTCATCAATGCGTAAACTAACCTCGGATAAAATGGTTAGATCTTGCTCTTGTGAAGTAACGGTCTTGGTTAATTTTTGTGTGATAATCATGATTAGTTAATTATTGGTAACGGAACTCCTGCTAGAATACCATTAAACTTTGTTAAATTGGACTTGAGTTGTTACAGGCTATTTCGATTTTGACATAGCGCTAGATTTTATGAGGTCAGGTTATACAATCTCAACTGAAAATTTTGTGAAGACTTGAAAAATATCCTTTAACTCACCATTATTAAACCCAGTTAACTTAATAAATGACATCTATGTTGAGCAGATTGTTTTCATATACCAGCTACGGCTTGTTAGTGAGTTTAGCGCTTCTTTTAATGGCTCCAAGCCAAGCTAAGAGCAGTGAAAAGCAAACCATTTTAGTGCTGGGTGACAGTTTAAGTGCTGGCTACAATATACCGCTAGAAAAAGGTTGGGTTAATTTATTGCGACAAAAATTGCAAAAAGACAACCCTGAAGTCAAAGTCATCAACGCCAGCGTTAGCGGGGATACCACTGGGCAAGGTTTAGCAAGGCTAAAACCTTTACTAGAAGAACATCAGCCGGATTTGGTGATTTTAGAACTTGGCGGAAACGACGGGCTTAGAGGTATAGCGCCACCATTAATCAAGCGTAACTTGCAAAGCATGATTGAAATGGCCAAAAGCTCAGGAGCTAAGGTACTGCTGCTTGGGATACAAATACTGCCCAACTATGGTAAACGCTATACCGAAGCTTTTGAGCAAAACTATCAAGAATTAGCCGCTGAGAATAATATTGACTTGATTCCTTTTTTCCTTAAAGGCGTTGGTGGCAATGACGAGCTGATGCAAAAAGATGGTATACACCCAAATGAACAAGCCCAACCAATTTTGTTAAATAACATCTTGGTTAAATGGTAAATGAGGAGTTATTTTCTCAGACTCTTTACTCTATTTATTACCTTATTACCGGTTTACGCTTTCACGCAAAACATAGTCTCAAAAAATTACTTCAGTACAGATGGACTAGCCGATAATAGAGTTTGGTCGCTAACAGAGGATATGCATGGTTTTTTATGGGTGGGTACGGCTAATGGTTTATCTCGCTTTGATGGAATCAAGTTTAAAAACTATTTTGCTAGCACAGGGAACCATGCTCTTGCAGGCAATCAAATAAAGAGACTGCATGCTGATTCAAGAGGTAACTTGTGGGTTCACGCTGCTGACAGTCCGCTTCAAAGCTTGAAAAATGGTATTTTTGAAACCTATAACCATAAAAACCTATCCGATCTTGTTGGGATAACCAGTAATCAATATGGCGTTTTGGTGGCTACAAAAAATGATCTTTATTTTAGAAGTTATACTGAAAAAAGTAATTTCTTAAAAGTTTTTTCTACTAAAAACATAACCTCTCTATCCAATATAAACTCAGCACAAACCCTTTTGACCACTGAATCTCATATCTTTATTTTGGATCATGAACATAAAATTGTTAAGACCATTTTTCCAAATTTTCCTTTACAAGAAACAGTAATCCGTAAGGTGGCTATATTAGGCAAAGAATTGTTCATAGGAACCAACAAAGGCCTGTACTCTCTTAATAATACCAGTTTAGAAGCTAAACATCATTTTGGACAAAACAAACAAACTGTTATTATCGACATACTAGTTTCTGGCGATAAGTTATGGGTAGCAACTTTTAAAGATGGGCTACTAGTATACAGTAACGGTAAGCTAATAAAGCGCTTCGAGCTAGGTGTTGATGCAACGGATACTAATATTACCTCGCTACAATTTACAGCTGATGGGACTTTATACGTCGGCAATTTTCAAGGCTTGAGCTCTATCAACATGTCAACCTTGCATTTTGAATCGCTAGAAAGCAAGCCTCAATTAGCACACTGTAATGATAATGACTCTGTATTTTCTATTTTTAGCCTCAATGATGATTCAATAGTCTTATCTTCACAAAATAAACTGTCTCTCTATGATCATAATAACAATCATTGCTGGATTTTAGATCACGTTTTTAAAAACCAATTTAAACAGCAAGTATTTGTAGTTTATGACCTGTATGAAGATAACGATCAATGGTTACTTGCAACTTCTTATGGCATATTGAAGGTGTCAAATCTTGAACACCAATTAATCAGCCATTTTGAAATCAGTAACGCGGTTCGACCTTATAAAATAGTCCCTCATGCAAATGAAGAGTATCTAATCGGTTCATCTAAAGGGTTATTTATGTTTGATACCACTCTAGGTAGTTTCAAACGACTCGATAGCCACCTTATAAATAACCTATTTGTTACTGACATTTTAGAGTTTAACGACTCTTATTTGCTTGCCACTAATGCAGGCCTGTTTTCTATTAATTCTTCTCTAGATACTAAATCTTTAACTAAAATTCTCGCTGCTAATATGTCTTCCTTAAGTATGTTTGGAGAAACCGTGTTAGCCACCAGTTATAATAGAATTTTCCAGCTTGCAGCGGATGGCAGCCTAATTAAAAAGTGGTCTCTAGGCAAAAAAAACAACTCTATCTATATTTTAAAACTACTAGCCAGTAATAAAGCTAATACCTTTTGGATCAGTAGCACCAGTGGCTTGTATAAAATTAATTTAAAATCAGGTCATATTAATGTTTATACGGCTACCGACGGTTTAAAAAATACTACTTTTGCTCTCCGCGCTGCCGCTAAATCCCCCGACGGTAAGCTTTATTTTGGTGGTCGTAATGGTTTTAATGCTTTTTATCCCGAGGATATTAAGGATAACTTAGTGCCGCCAAAGGTGACGCTGACCAAGCTGACCCGTTTTAATGAGGAAGTGGTACCAGGCGAGAACTACGAGGGCTTTGGGATCGATAAACCGATTGAGTATCTCGATGAAATGGATATTGGCCATCGAGACTATGTCATCGGCTTCGAGTTCGCAGGGCTGCATTATGCAGATCCCATGCGTAATCAATATCAGTACAAGCTCGAAGGTTTCCATGACGACTGGGTGGCGACGGACGCTAACAATCGTACCGCAACCTTCACCAATTTATCACCTGGCGATTACACATTTCGAGTCAAAGCTGCTAATAAAGATGGTATCTGGTCGCTGGATGACGATAACGTTGCACTGAAAATTCGAGTTCATCCCGCGCCTTGGTTGTCTTGGTGGGCTTTTACGATTTATGGCGTGCTGTTTCTGAGCAGTATTGTGTGGTTTATTCGGTATCGCACTCAGGCAGCCATTGCTCGCTCTCGCGAGCTAGAGTTGGAAGTGGCCGCTCGCACTAAAGAAATTGAAACGCAGAAAAACGTGATTGAATCCCTCCTCGAGCGTAAAAATGAGCTGTTTGCCAATATCTCCCACGAGTTTAGAACGCCGCTAACCTTAATTCTTGGGCCTCTGGAGAAAGAGCTTAAAGCTCTGGACTCACCAAAAAACCCGAAGCACCTACAAATGATTCAGCGCAATGCCAGCCGCCTGTTAGGCATGGTCGAGCAAATCTTAAAGCTCACTGAGCTAAAAAAAGAAGACACTATCAATAAAGTACCGTATGCCATTAACCCCGCTCTTGAAGCCATTGTCGATTCTTTTATGCCATTAGCTCAAAGCAAGCAAATTGAGCTCTACCTGACCTTGGATAAAGATACCAATGTTATGGCTGCGTACGATGCGATAGAAGTCATGGTCGGTAACCTTCTCTCCAACGCCATCAAATACACCCCAGATGGCGGTAGGGTCACCGTCAGCTCTAAACTGCTAGATAAGCGTATTCAGATCAAAATTAACGATACCGGCGTGGGCATGACCAAAGCGCAGCAAGACGATATTTTTGAGCGCTTTGTCCGTTTAGATCAAACCTCTGACATCGCCGGCACTGGTATTGGGCTATCCATTGTAAAAGAACTTACCTTGGCACATGAAGGACAGATCAGCCTCGAATCTACAGCAGGCCAAGGCTCCGCCTTTATTCTTAATCTGCCGACCACCGAGCAGGCGGCTTTGCCGGATACCCATTCCATAAAGGCCATTGAACATTTAACCCACACCGACATAAGTAGCGACAGTGAAATACCCCAACGCCAGGACCCCGCTTTTTCTGATGAGCAACAAGAGTTGGTACTTATTATTGACGACAACCCTGACATGAGGGACTACGTTACTGAAGTGCTCAGCCCAAGTTATCACTGCATTAGTGCCGATAGAGGCGAAGCCGGTATTGAAGTCGCTAAGCGCCAAGTGCCAGATCTGATTATAAGTGACATTATGATGCCCGGGATTGACGGTTATGAGGTTGCTAAACGCTTAAGAGATGACACCATCACCTCGCACATCCCGCTGATTCTTTTGACAGCTAAAGGCGATAAAGAATCGCGGATCCAAGGTTGGAACGAAAACATCGATGATTACATGACCAAACCGTTTGACGAGCAAGAGCTAAGAACTAGAGTTGAAAATATTATTTCTATAAGGCAACTTATAAAAGAAAATCTAACTTTACAACGAGCTTCAGAGGTTAGTACTCAGATCAAACTTACCGGGAAAGAACAAGCTTTTTTAAATCGATTTGATTCGTTACTGGAAAAACACTACCAAGACTGTAACTGTAAACGCTCCATGCTAGCTGCTGATATGGCAGTTAGCGAACGCCAGTTACAAAGAAAATTGAAAGCTCTTGTTAACCAAAACCCAATGGACATATTGAGAAACTACCGTTTAGAAAAAGGTGCGGAATTATTATCAACAGGCAAACAAGTCAATATAATTTCTGAACTTTGTGGTTTTAATTCAGCATCACATTTTACGCAATGCTTTAAAGCTAAATTTGGCGTTACACCCTCTAAATTTTTATTGCTCTAGAGTTAACCAGTCAAAAATAAATTAAGATCAAGCTTCAAATGCTTTGATTAGTTTGAACATCAATAGATTTATAAGAAGTAATTTTTCAAATACCACAAAATCGCTGCATTTTTATCAGCAATTTAAAAAGAATAGTATAAAAAAACCCTTAATACTAAGGGTTTTAAACATTGAATTGTAGAGCTAATATCATTTAATTTGTTATTATATCCAAACTTTCAGATTAAAAGCCAGGCTCTGAAAAGTAAATAGCTGTGGCTGTGACAGTTTTGGATTGACCGGTTGTATTATCAGTTACTTTGGCTCTCTGGGTTAAATTCTGGCCTGCGTAAATAACTCTATTACAAACCAAACCTTCCTGTGTTGTATATAAGATAGTATCGCAAGTGCCCCCTAGATACTGAACAGTAAATTGACCGGAGCTTTGATCTAACCCTAAAACACCAAATGTAGCAATTGATTGACCTCCTGGCGATGTTATTCCATAACATTTGTTAGGGCGTAGCCTATCAAATCTCGGCGTATCTATATAACAGGCGCCAGTGGCTGCCGACAAATTATTCGAAGACTGAGATGATTGAAGTTCTGTAGCACTAGCACTTGCTAATACTAAGCTAGAGAAAGCTATAGCTATATGAATTAATTTTTTCATGTGATTTCCTCTTTTTTAGTAAAAAAGTTTAAATGTCTATACTAGATGTAAGACAACAGTTATCTTATGTTAATTTGACACTTCGAAATGTTGTAAGCAGGACTATTGAAATAAAAATACGGACTAAAAAGCTAGTTAAATTTCTTCAGTATAAACATAAAGACAAAAAATATAATCAAAAGGACAATTTGCGTATTTACGCTTTGACATTGAGAGTTAGAAGTTGCAATTTAGTTTAAGAATAGTATATCTGGGAGAGTGTTATGTTTAATCAAGTATTTTTTTTCTGTATTCTAACTACCATGTTAAATATTACCAATATCGGTAAAGCCCAACCATTCCACTCTGTCTCTTGGAAAGAGTGTTACCATAGAGACGTACCTTCCGGCGAGTCTTCTTTCCTAGGGCTAGCCGCTATACATAATTCTTGCGAAGATGTTTACATCAACGATCCAAAGATGACAAATCACCATGCTAGTGGTTGGATATTAAACCTCGCAGGTAAGTATATCTATGTCCCTGGATTAAGGAAGCATGAACCTAATGATCCAAATTGTATTATCGATACCGTTATCGTAAATGAACCCAACTTTTAATTAAGATACTAAATAGTAACGCTTGAACCAATCGGCAAAAATTTCGATGCCTTTATCGAGCGCGACTTGGGGTTTATAACCGGTTATTTCATACAAGGAGTCGGTGTCGGCCCAAGTTTTTTGCACATCCCCATCTTGCATGGGTAAAAAGTTTTTATTTGCTGCTACCGATAAAGATTCTTCCAGTAATTCGACAAAGTCTAACAATTGTATTGGGTTTCCATAGCCAATATTGACCACTCTATAGGGGTTACAACTGCTTGATGGTTTGGGCTGGCTTGACCACTCTAGATCCGCTGCAGGTGGCTTATCAATTAACCGAATCACGCCTTCTACCACATCATCAATATAAGTAAAGTCACGGCTCATCTCACCATGGTTATAAATATCTATGGTTTTACCTTTACTAATCGCTGAGGCGAATTTCATTGGCGCCATATCGGGCCTGCCCCAGGGGCCATACACTGTGAAAAAACGCATGCCGGTGGTCGCTATTTGATATAAATGCGAATAAGTATGAGCCATTAACTCATTGGATTTCTTAGTCGCGGCGTACAATGAAATAGGATGATCAACCGCATTATCGGGGGAATAAGGCAATTGCGAATTGAGTCCATAAACAGAGCTTGAAGAGGCATAAAGCAGATGCTTAACCCGTTGGGTTCTGGCAAGCTCCAGAATGTTAACAAATCCTACTAAATTACTCTTCGAATATTCATGCGGGTGGTCAATAGAATAACGAACTCCCGCTTGAGCTGCCAAATGGATAATAACCTCAAACTGCTGCTCGCGTGCTAGCTTTTCAATACTCTGGGTATCCGCTACATCTATTTTGGCAAATTCGAACTGGGCATAATCGCGCAAAATATTGAGTCGGTCTTGCTTTAGTTCCACCGAGTAATAATCATTGATATTATCCAGTCCAAAAACTTCAATGCCACTGTCTAGCAATTGCTTAGCCACGTGGAATCCAATAAAACCAGCGCAACCCGTAACTAAAATTTTGCTTTTTGCCATGATTAAAGTCCTTGAGGCATGAACTAAAAATAATGCAGTAAAGCCTACCTTTATGAACGAACGATCTTACCTTAAGACCTTGGCTCATTCAATTTATCGGCCTAGTCTTATAAAAAATCAGGCGATATAAAAAAGCACCAATTGATGGTGCTTTTTTGTTAACGCTTAACTACTTTTTAGCTTTTGATCCGATTTTTAACTGACCTTATTAGAACTTCCATGATAGTCCAATCATGGCAACCCAAGGATCAATATCCACATCAACGGTGGTAGCAACGACACCATCAACCTTAACGTCAGCATCGGTATCTATCTGCATATACCACAAAGACGTATTGAAATATAAGTCATCACTAATTTTCCAGTCAGCGCCAATTTGCGCAGCAATCCCAAAAGAGTCATCCAAGTCTAGATCCACATCATTTGATCCTAAAGCGGCTTCTAACTCAGAATCGGTATCTTCGTCGGTAAAGGTTGTGTAATTTAGGCCTAATCCAAAGTAAGGAATGAAATAGTCACTTTGTACATCAGGGTAGAATTGAACACTAAAAGTTGGTGGTAAATGTTTCACGGAGCCAATCGAAACACCAGATAAATCACCGGTGCCATCAATATCATGTTCAAAAGGCAGCGCGGCTAAAATCTCAAAGCCCCATTGATCAGCGAACATCCAAGTGCCACTGAAACCTAATCCTAAGGCACCATCCACTTCGACTCCATCATTGTCACTTAAAACATTAGAGCTATCATCGTTTGGGCTAACGTAAGCAGCACCCACCCGAAGAATAAAATCACCTTCTTGATGGCCTGCGGCTTGAACCAACCCGTTAATCGCCAAAGAACCTACAACAGCTGTAGCTACAACCTTTAAAGAATGTTTCATAAATAACGCCTCTTTCCTACTTTATTACAATCAATACTGTGTTTACTCTGGATAGTGTAGGAAAAAGAGATCTATCAAAACTGACCTAGATCAAGTTAGCTATAGAATCTAGCTAACCAACTTCACATTTTAACAAAAAAGCCCTTATGGCGAACCGTAAGGGCTTTTTTGTTAAGCTTCTGGCTAGATTGTTTAAACGATAGCAGCTACCGCTTTTTCAAAACGATCTAAGCCTAACTCTATTTCATCATCGGTAATATTAAGCGCTGGCGCAAAACGCACCACACTGGGGCCAGCCACTAAGCACATGACTCCATGCTCCCAGCCTGAGACTAAAAACTCACGCGCTTTAGCTTGCCATTTTTCGCTAGTGACAGCGCCGATTAACAAACCTTCGCCCCGAACCGAATCAAAAACACCGTATTTTTTGCCAATCGCTTGCAGGCGCGCGCGAATCTTATCACCTTTAGTTTTTACCGCAGCAAGCACCTCAGGTTTGTTAATTTCATCAATCACCACATTAGAAACCGCACAAGCCAACGGATTACCGCCATAAGTTGAGCCATGAGTGCCGATACCCATGCTTTTTGCAATCTTATCGGTGGTTAACATGGCGCCAATAGGAAAACCACCGCCCATCGCTTTGGCAGTCGTTAAAATATCAGGGGTTACGCCCAAACCTTGGTAAGCATATAGATGGCCAGTTCTTCCAACCCCCGTCTGCACCTCGTCAAACACCAATAATGCTTGGTGTTTATCACACAAGTCGCGCGCAGCTTTTGCAAAAGCCGGATCGGCCGGAATAATACCGCCTTCACCCTGCACCGGCTCCATCACCACCGCACAAGTTCTGTCTGAAATTAAATCTTTTAGCGATTCGATATCGTTGAATTCACCATGCGAAATACCGCCAGGTAATGGCTCAAAGCCATGAGTATATTTAGGCTGACCACCAACACAAACGGTAAACAGGGTACGTCCGTGGAAAGATTGTTTAAAAGCGATAATTTCATTTTTACCCTGATCAGGGAAATTATCGTTAGCATATTTACGCACCAGTTTGAAAGCAGCCTCATTCGCCTCGCCGCCAGAGTTACAGAAAAATACTTTATCGGCAAAAGTCGCATCCGTTAACTTTTCTGCCAACTCAAGTGCCGGTTTATTAGTAAACACATTGCTCAAATGCCACACTTTATCAGCCTGCTCTTTGAGTGCTTTTATCATGCCGGGGTGGTTATGCCCCAATGCCGTAACCGCAATACCGCCGGCGAAATCAATATAGTCTTTGCCATTTTGATCCCATACTTTAGAGCCTTCTCCTTTTTCTGGAATAATGGCTGCTGGGTTATAGTTTGGCACCATCACTTCATCAAAAGTGGCGCGGCTGTATTCTTTTGAGCTATCAGACATAAATCACCTATCGAATATTAAGTCGTAAATTCTGTAAATTGGTAGGGTTAATGCGGCATATAATCCACCTTTTTCAGTAAAAATTCTAGTCTAAGCTGGAAAATGACAAGAATTTGCTACAAACTGACACTTTCCTTTTAACTCCAGTTTTTTTATTATCATCGGTCTGATCGCTGATCGGTATGGTTTTTAAACCAAAAAACACAAGGATTTTATGAATTTATGATGGTGATCCGCCCCGCCCAAACCGAGGATTTGGATGATATTTTAGCGCTAGCTGCCGCGGCAGGCACTGGTCTTACAACCCTACCCAACGATCCGGTTCGAATTGGCGACAAGATCCAAAGCTCGATCAATGCTTTTACAATGGATATCGCCGAGCCAGGGCCAGAATATTACTTTTTTGTACTTGAAGATCTGAACGCGCAGAAAGTAGTAGGCACCAGCGCTTTAGTTGCCGCGGTAGGCATGGATGAAGCATTCTATACCTATAAATTAAGTACGGTAGTCAACACCAGTCACGATTTAGGGATCTACAACAAACATCAAATCTTAGTGCTTGGCAACGACTACACAGGGGCCACCGAAATCGCTACTTTGTTTTTATCGCCTGAGTATCGCGGCGGCGTTAATGGTCGTTTATTGGCAAAATCGCGCTTTTTATTTATGGCGGATTTTCCAGAGCGCTTTGCCGATACGGTGATTGCTGAAATGCGTGGTTATTCTGACGATGAAGGGAAATCTCCCTTCTGGCGCTCGCTGGGTAAGCATTTCTTTAATATGCCCTTTGCTAAAGCCGACGCGATTAGCGGTTTGGGCTCGAATCAGTTTATAGCTGAGCTTATGCCACAACACCCGATTTACGTCACTATGCTAACCAAAGCAGCGCAAGAAGTGATTGGCCAAGTACACCCTAAAACCAAGCCCGCTATTTCGATGTTAAAGCGCGAGGGCTTTCGCTATCAAAATTACGTTGATATTTTTGATGCTGGCCCCACTATTGAAGCACCTAAAGATCAAATAAAAACCTACCGCTCTAGCAAGCTGATGACGGTTAAAGTCGGAGCGCCAACGATAGTTAGCGATACAGCTCTTACCAGCCTGATGGTCAGCAACCGCCAGTTAAAAAGCTTTAAAACTTGCGTGGTGGAATCGAATTTTGATGATGAAGTATTGCGAGTAGAAGAATCTGTATTAAAGGCGTTGAAGGTTAGCGAAGGTGATAGTGTCCGCGTGGCTTGTTTGCGCAATAGACCTCATAAGTAAAAACCCTCAACCCACGGCAAAAGTTAAAGGTTAACTCCATGTCTGAAAAGAATTTATTTATTAATGCTCAATGGCTTGCTGGAAACGGTCAAGCATTTCAATCCATTAATCCCGCCGATGGCTCGGTGATTTGGCAAGCCAATGCAGCCGATGAAAACCAAGTAGATGCTGCGATTCAAGCCGCACGTCAAGCTGGCTGGGACTGGAGTCAACAAACACTCGAGCAGCGTATTGAAGTGATAAAGCGTTTTGAGCAGTTGTTAAAAGACAAAAAAGAAGCGCTAGCGGAAATTATCGCGCAAGAAACCGGTAAACCTTTTTGGGAAACCCTCACTGAAGCGGGCGCCATGGCTGGTAAGGTTGATATTTCTATCCGCGCTTACCAAGAAAGAACCGGCATTAAAGAGAATCCTATGGGCGCTGGCGTTGCCGCTACGCGCCATAAGCCGCATGGCGTTTTAGCCGTTTTCGGCCCTTATAATTTTCCGGGGCACTTGCCTAATGGACATATCGTTCCAGCTTTATTGGCGGGCAACACGGTTGTTTTTAAACCTTCGGAGCTCACTCCTGCGGTGGCCGAATTTACCGTGCGTTTATGGCAAAAAGCAGGGCTTCCTGACGGCGTACTGAATCTAGTACAAGGGGAAGTAGCCACTGGCGTAGCTCTTGCTAATCACTCACAAATTGACGGTATTTTATTTACTGGCAGCGAAACCGTTGGCAATATTTTGCATAAGCAAGTTGGCGGCCAACCGAATAAAATTTTGGCGCTGGAGTTAGGCGGCAACAACCCACTAATTTTAGGTCAAGTGGACGATTTGGACGCTGCGGTTTATCATACCATTCAGTCAGCTTACATTTCCGCAGGCCAGCGCTGCACCTGTGCGCGACGCTTGTTTGTGCCGAATAATGAGCGCGGTAATGCCTTTATGCAAAAGCTTGAAGAAGCGGTACGTAATATTCGCGTGAGCCATTATGACGATCCCGAAAAACCTTTTATGGGTCCGGTGGTGTCAGAAAAAACAGCACTAGAGTTGCTTAAAGCGCAAGATAGTTTAATCGCTAAAGGGGCTAAAGCGTTAGTCAAAATGGAACATTTAAAAGCCGGTACCGGTTTTGTTAGTCCCGCTTTAATTGATGTCACCAATGTTGATGTAGAAGACGAAGAATTTTTTGGCCCCATCTTGCAAGTCTATCGTTATCAAGAATTCGAGGCAGCTATTCAAGAAGCTAACAATACTCGCTTTGGCTTGGCCGCAGGTTTGTTCAGCGATGATAAAACCGAATACGATCAATTCTATCAAAAAATTCGTGCTGGGATCGTTAACTGGAATAACCAACTGACCGGAGCATCAAGCGCCGCACCTTTTGGTGGCGTTGGCAATTCTGGCAACCATCGACCAAGCGCTTATTATGCCGCTGATTATTGTGCCTATCCGGTTGCCTCGATTGAAAACCCCAGCTGCGTACTGCCTGAAAATCTAACGCCAGGAGTAATATTGTAATGAGCAAAGCTTTTGAATTTAACTTTGATGGCTTAGTTGGCCCAACTCATAACTATGCGGGCTTATCTCATGGTAATGTCGCTTCAACCTCAAACGCTAACCTAATCGCTAAGCCTAAAGAAGCTGCCTTGCAAGGCTTGCAAAAAATGAAGGCTTTGCATGATTTAGGTCTCAAGCAAGGCGTGATTGCGCCTATGGAGCGTCCTGATGTCTTTACCCTGCGCAAACTAGGCTTTACGGGTACTGATGCTCAAGTGATCATTAAAGCTGCCAAACAAGCACCTAAAGTGCTCGCCGCTTGCTCATCCGCCTCGAGTATGTGGACTGCAAATGCTTGCACCATGGCACCATCAAGCGATACGGCTGATGAGAAAGTACACTTTACGCCAGCAAATCTTGCCAATAAATTTCATCGCTCGATTGAGCACCCGACTACTGGTCGTATTTTAAAGGCTATGTTTAGTGACGATAAATATTTTGCTCACCACCCTGCGCTGCCCAATGGCGATCATTTTGGTGATGAAGGCGCCGCCAACCATACCCGTTTTGTGGATGTTAATTCGAGCAAAGGTTATGGCAAAAAAGGGGTGCACTTTTTCGTCTATGGTAAATATGCTTTTGATGCCTCGAAACCTGCGCCGCATAAATTCCCTGCGCGCCAAACTTTTGAAGCCTCTCAAGCCGTTGCCCGTTTGCACGGTTTAGATATAGATAATGTGGTCTATGCCCAACAAGCACCCAGCGTGATTGATAAAGGCGTATTCCATAATGACGTTATTTCGGTAGGTAATGGTAATGTGTTGTTTGCACACCAAAAAGCCTTCCTAAATCAAATGCAAACTTATACCGATTTAGAGCGTGCTTTTGATGGCGAAGAGTTCCACGTAGTAGAAGTTGGCGCCAACGACGTGCCGGTAGAAGATGCCGTAAAGTCTTACTTATTTAATAGCCAACTGGTGACCTTACCCTCAGGCGATATGGTACTGATTTGCCCTGGAGAATGTGAAACCATCACGTCGGTTAAGGACTATTTGGATTGGCTGGTCGAGCAAGACACTCCGATCAAAGAAGTCAAAATTTACGACGTTAAGCAATCTATGCAAAATGGTGGCGGACCTGCCTGTTTGCGCCAGCGTATCGTGCTAAACGAAGCCGAAATGGCGGCCATGAATCAAAGTGTGATCATGTCGGACGATTTATTCACTTCGTTAAATACTTGGGTTGAAAAGCATTACCGCGAAACTCTGACTGAAGATGATTTAGCCGATCCGAGTTTGTTAACTGAATCGAGAACTGCACTTGATGAACTAACACAAATCTTAAACCTTGGTTCGGTCTATCCGTTTCAAAGAGTTTAAAATCAAAACTCTTGCTAAAAGCCTCAAAGGATAATAAAAGTTAAAGCTATTCAGGAGTAATCTTCAAGCTTGAGTCTAGTTTAAACTAATCACTTAAGCTTCAATAAATCCCTGCTTTCGCAGGGATTTATTGAAGCTTAAGGTTCGAGACGAAATTCTAATTTATATCTTAGACTATCCCGCAACCCGTTTGCGTCAAAGCGCCATTTCTGGAGAGCAGCATAAGCGGCATCATCAAACACACCTTCTGGCTCTGAACGAAGTAATTTAAAGTTACTAGGGTAGCCATTAGCATCTAGATCAAACTGGTACTCAACGAAACCTTGAACATTGTTTTCTATCGCATCTTTTGGATACTCTGGCGGATAGGTTGCCAAAGGAATTGCCTGAGGCGCTACCGGTTTATTAATCTCCGCTGGTACTGCTGGCTTTGTGGTGTTGGGCGCTACAGCAGCAGTAGGCTTTTCTGGTGCTTCAGGCTTAGCAGGAGCTATAGGAGGCTGTCGCTTTGAGCGGTTGTTAATCATCTCTTGCTGCGCCTTTTCGAGCTGCTGTCGTGCCCGTTCAAATTCCTGCTGATGCTGCTCTTTGTTTTGCATCAGCTGTTCCCGAGCACGCTGAAGTTCCTCACGAATCTTGTTCACCTCTTCTGCACTTAGCCTTCCTTCCATATAACCGATCTCCATGTCCATATGGCTTTGCTCAATATCTCTAAAGGCAGCTTGCATACTCTCGTAACTTAAAGCCAATTCGTGTTGCGCATTTTCTATTTCCTCAACCGCTTTTTCCATTTGACGTTGATTGTTACGTATTTGAGCTTCAGCTTTGCGCATTTCTTCTTCGGAAAGCTGCATCTCTTTTTCAGCGCGCTCAACGGCTTTTTCAAAATCGCGGCGCTCAGTAGAAGTCATCTGGCGCTTACGCCCCTCTTCTAAAATATACCAGTCGCCTTTATTATCCACGTAAGTCTTGCCACCAATATTCCATTCGACTGTGCTATCGCCATCATTGTTGCTAACGCTTAATGATTCGTGCTGGGATTCTTGTGAGTGTTGCTGTGAATATTGTGACATGCTAATGGCGTATAAAGAAGTACAACCGATTATCGCTAGCCCGCCAATGGCAAGCGATAATTTACTGCTTAGGCTAGTTGGTTTTTTTAGGTTCATGATTCTTTCCTCAAGTTGATTAAACATTTTCCATGAGCAAAGCAAGCTAACCGAGTGAGTGGCAGAAATGGTGGTTAACAAGGCATGACCATAGCTTTGATGGTCATCTGCATTGGAGCGGTTTAACACAAGATAATCACAAAATAATTCTTGGTCGTGACGGAAACTTTGTCGGGAAATGTATACCAGCGGATTGAACCAACTGATACAAACCAAAATATCCCACAGCAAATTTAGCCATAAATGTTTTTGTTTAATATGGTGTTCTTCATGTCGAACAATTAACGTTATTTGTTCGGCAGATAACTCCTGCTTTAAGTGTACTGGGAAATAGATAGTCGGCTTAAAAAAGCCATAAACAGCTGGCGAAAAATCTTCTTTTGCAATCCCAACGATCGGATAACTTGATGCTATTGTTAGGTTTAATGGCGCTTTGATGTATTTTAATTCTTGGCGTAATTTTTTGTGCTGCCAACACAATCTTACGAGCAAGACTAAGGATACCAATGCCCATAAGTAGCCGACTAACAACCAGCTATCAAAAGTTTCTGCGGGTCTAACGATATAGGCTTGAACAATATAAGTCATTGCCGCAGTAGGTTCCTGTCCAAAGTTAACGATCGAAAAGAAGCCTGCTAATAACAAGCCCACAGGAATGCTTAGCCATAATAAATAGGCATTATAATTCTTAGTTGTTTTTCGTATTAGATAGCGCGCCGTTAGAATCGCCAGTAACAGTAAGCTCAGCTCTAAATTTGACTGCCATAAGGTTTGTAGTAGATCATTCATCCTTTATCTCCTTGCCATCGCCCTCCTGACTAATCAATTCTTTTAAGTAATCTAATTCTTGCTTTGATAGTTGTTTATTTTGGACAAAGGTGGCGAGCAACTGTTTAACGTCACCATTAAACATCTTATTAAGAAAGCCTTTGCTTTCTTGTTGTATAAAAGCTGCTCTTTTGATGGCTGGAGAATACCAATAGCGCCGTCCTTCTTTTTTAAAATTGATTACCTTTTTCTTTACCATACGGTTTAAAAAGGTTTTTACGGTTTTTTCATTCCAACCTTGATCTTTTAACCGCTCACAGATCTCAAGACTGGTTAACGGAGATTCCTGCCACAGTACCTCCATCACAATGTGTTCTGACTCACTCACTCGGTTTAACATGATTTGCTCAATCCATTTAAATGATTACAAATGTAATCTCAATATCAAGATTACACCTGTAATCGTTAAAAAGCAAAACTTTTTAAGAAAAATTTTGAGCTAGACAATTTATGGAAAGTTAGCTAGCGACTACTAAACCGCAATGGTTATAAGATCTGTACGGCTTTAGCGTTCAGTTGATAAAGGATCATACCCTCGGTCACCGTTTCGGGATCAAAAGCTTCACCCGCGTCGTTGGCCATATGCTCTAGATAGCTAATCGTTTGCGCTTTGTTGAGCGTTTTTGCGCTGAGTACGCCAGTGGCATAAGCTTGGCGGCCTACTGCGTAGATGGGAATAACAATTTCATCATCAGGAACTTTAATCCTAATATTCGCATTATCGGTTGCAATATCTGCCCAGCAGCCTTTCTTTTTGCAGACTTTTATTATCTTACCCTGCAAGGTTATCGTTTGATCTTGATACTTACTGGGATCGGCCATCACCGCCACCAAAGGTTGTTGCTGCTGCATATCCACTTTGTCGCCCAACATTATCGCTGGTGTTTTGGTTTCCGCCGTAACCGCTTGCCCGATAGCCATTATCAGCAAAAGAAGTAAGCTTAATTTATTCATCAAATATCCTTAAAAAATCGTTTCACCATTAGCTTTATCTTAAAGGATTTTAGGCTGCTTTACGAACGGCTTAGGCTAGTAGTTAAAGATTAACCCGGATTTCAAGCGGCGCAATCCTTGCACTTTAGAAATCAATCCCTTAGAGTGCTTTTTGGAATATATAAAAGGCGATAATAATGAATCTGAGTCTAAAAATACTAGTTTTTATGGTTGCTGGTGCCGTAGTCGGCACCATTTTGCATCAGTTCTCTGGCAACAGTTTTATCGACAATAATATCGTTAATGGTCTGTTTCATGTTGGTGGAAGCTGGTTTATCAATGCCCTAAAAATGTTGATGGTGCCTTTAGTGCTGGTCTCGCTGGTGGTTGGTGTCAGCTCTCTAGCAGATCCGTCCAAATTGGGCCGCTTAAGCTATAAATCGGTCGGACTTTATTTATTAACTACTGCTATTGCCCTAATTCTAGCCTTATTACTCGCGGGGATTTTCCAACCAGGCGCTGGCATGCCAGTTGGCGAAGTTAACTTTGATGCTAAAAACAAACCGCCACTAACGGACGTTTTGATAAATATCATTCCAACCAATCCTTTTGGTGCTATGGTCAAAGCCAATATGCTGCAAATTATTGTTTTTGCCATCTTGCTGGGCTTAGCCATCACGTTTTCGGGCGAAGCAGGAAAGCGCATCGGCAATTGGTTTAAAGATGCCAACGCGGTCGTTATGGCGATTGTAAATATCGTGATGAAGTTCGCGCCTTACGGGGTGTTCTTTTTAATCGCCAAAACCTTTGCCACCTTCCCATTCAGCGATATTGCGGGTTCTTTGGGCAAATATTTTGTACTGGTGATTGGCGGTTTGATTTTACATGCGCTATTGACCTACAGCAGCTTGATTATGCTCTTTGCGCGTTTAAATCCTATTAATTTCTTTAAAGGTATGTGGCCAGCGATGCTTACCGCTTTTGGTACCTCTAGCTCCAACGCCACTTTGCCGGTCACCATGCGCTGCGTTGAGAAAAACCTAGGTGTGCATAAAAACACCTACTCTTTCACCTTGCCCTTAGGCGCCACCGTGAATATGGATGGCACTGCGATTATGCAAGGTATTGCCACCTTATTTATTGCTCAAGCCTACAGTGTCGACCTAACCATGGCGCAAATGCTGACCATTATTTTAACCGCGACGCTTGCCTCCATTGGCACTGCTGGTGTGCCCAGCGTAGGCTTGATTTTATTGGCCGGCGTTCTAACCCAAGTGAATTTGCCAGTAGAAGCCATTGGTATGATTTTAGGTATTGACCGACTGCTCGATATGACCCGAACTGCCGTTAATATTACTGGCGATGCCGCCGTTACTACCATCGTTGCCAAAAGCGAAGGAGAAATCGACTTGGATGTTTATAATGATCCAAGAGTGCACTCAAACTTTGAAGACCAAACTAACTAATATCAGTTCTAAAATAATAAACTAAGGAAAAACCATGAAAAAAACACTGCTGATCGTATTGATTTTATTGATTCAGGGATGCTCGAGTATCCCTTTATCCACTATGTGGAAGATGCGCAACTTTGACGAAAATAGTTTTACACAAATAGAGCCACGATATATCCGAATGAAAGTAAGAACGGATAAACCGATGGATGTTGATAATGATTCGATAAAGCTAAAGTTTGGCTTTGAAGGAAAAACAGAAAAGCAAGAAGAAATACTAGGCTTAGAGTTAATAGCCACGGATAAAAAGAATATTTCACATTTTTTTTCTGATGATACGCAAGAATACAGTTACACCTTTAGACTTAAACCTGAGTCTATTATGGCAATGCAAAAAGTTCAGCGCTCTCCATTGGTACATAAGAAGAAACGCGAAGGAAAGGCTAGTTTTAGTGCCAGTTGGAACTTCGGAGAAAAAACGCCAACACAATATACCATTAGTATTGATCTACAGCTTGACCCTACAAACGGTTATTTTACCTTGATAGATGAATACTATTTTGATTTTGATAAGCTACAAAAAGAGTCGTAACAACCTTTTCACGAAGTTATAAAAGGTACTTCCGATAAAAATCCAACTCAGCTTCAAAGGCTTGAATAATGGTTTCGGGTTTTCTAAAGCCGTGCCCTTCTCCTGCAAATTCAATGTATTGGTAATCTAGGCCGTTAGCCTTTAAAGCTGTTACCATCGCTTCGGATTGGCTTGGCGGTACCACCTTATCCTCAAGCCCTTGCAAAATTAAAATTGGACAAGATAACCGCTCAGTATGCTCACTAGGAGAGCGCTCTAAGTATATCTGCTTGGCTTCTGGCAAAGGCCCGACGACCGAGTCCAAATAGCGAATTTCGAACTTATGGCTATCTTTGGCTAATGACAATAAGTCCGCCACTCCATAGCGACTCATGCCCACTTGAAATCTATCGTGGAAAGTTAGCGCACATAAAGTAGTAAAACCGCCAGCACTACCGCCACGGATCGCCAAACGCTTACCATCCACCAAGCCTTGCTGCGCTAAATAGTCCGCCATCGCAATGCAATCGTCCACATCATAGACACCCCAATTACCCTTTAAACTGTCTCGATAAGCGCGGCCATAACCAGTGCTTCCACGATAATTGACATCAGCCACCGCAAAACCGCGGCTGGTCCAATACTGAATTTGCAAATCAAAACCCGAGTCGGTCATGCCAGTCGGCCCGCCATGGCTCATAACAATCAATGGTGGCAAACCTGTGGAGCATTCATATTTGTCATTAAGTGGCGCATAAAAAAAGCCATGCGCAAGCTGGTTATCACTGGTAGCAAAAGTGACATGTTCGGCCCGAGCAATTGTGCTAAGCGACAGCTTATCGTTTTTTCCTAGCAAATCGTTAGTTTGCATACTGGATAGATCGAGTTTGATTAAGCTTTGCGCCTGCTTTGCATTCGCAGCAATAAAACATGCTTGCTTATCCTTAACCATCAGTTGGCCATTAAAGGCATTCCACTGATCGCTAACCTTGCGCAATTGGCCTGAAGTTAGATCGAGTTGGTATAAAGCCTGATGAGCTTGCTTGGTGCCAATCGCTAAAATGGTATCTTTATCTATAAATTGAAAACTGTTGCAACCAAATACCCATTGCGGAAACCCAAACTCAATTTCGACAAACTCATGCAGCGGTTTATCTTCTCCATGGCGATAAATATGCCACCAGCCATTGTTATCAGCAACGTAATAAAGTTGACCGTCAGGTGACCATTGGGGATTATAAACTGACAACTGCTCGCCAGCGGCTACTTTGCGCGGATTGCTGAGCTGTTGATTATCATCAATCTCCGCCAGCCACAATTCCGTTTCATCCCACGGCATATTGGGATGTTGCCAAGATAACCAACAGATGGAATTACCATCAGGAGCAACGCGCGGATTAGAATAAAAATCTTGGCCAGATGCTATCACTTGCACGTTAGCATCGCCCTCTTTTTGTGCTAAATCAATTAACACCAGTTCGTTAATAACATCAAAAGCCGTGCCACCCTGTTGGTGGCGCTCGCGAACGCAAACGGTAAACTGCTTATTTGGGCTAATGTCGCCATCGCCATAGCGCCAAGCGCGCTCAAAAGGCGCGGCTTGAGTTATTGGCTCAATACTGCCATCGGAGTTATTCTGTAAATAGAGTCTTTGATCCGAATCGTTGGCAAAAATAATTAACTCATCTTTTGTCCAAAAATCGCCACCGCCATATTCGTGCAGACGCGTACGCACGTTATAAGCCTCTGGCGTCAAATCGACTTTAAGACCATTTTGGTAGGCTACGATTACTCCGCGCCCTTTTTCTTCGGGGCGACTTTCTAGCCAAGCTGGCTGTCCTTTTAGCCATTGAATTTGGCCCAAACGAGTGGACTTACTAGCCAACATTTCTGCGCTAATTTCCGATGGCCACTGGCCGTAAGCTTGCTCTTTTTTCATCTAATAAACCTAACCATAAATCATCTTATTATGCACTCGAAACAAATTGTATTTGATAAAGTACTTCATCCAGATAATCCAACCCTAATTCTTTCCAGCGTGGATGATTATCCATTAACGAATGACGTGCTTTTTCACTAATTTTTGCGCCCGCAAAATGCTCTGCCAGTTCTTGCTGATCCACATAAAATGGCGGTCCTGACATCTGATGTTGCGGATAATCCATGGTGACCATAAAAATTTGAGCATTAGACTTCAATAAACTGATTAAATGCTTGGCATAATCGGCACGCATGGTTTCCGGCAAGGCGATATACGCAGCGCGATCAAACACTTGCTCAAATTGCCCAATATCACTAGTCGTGACAGCGAAAAAGTCCGCGAGCCAAAGCTCGATGTTATCGCTGTTATAAACCGTTGTATCGTCTGTAGCCGTTTTACTAAAGGCTATACCGCTACTCGTTATAAACTCCGTTACTGCTTTGGGGTTAAATTCAATAGCGGTGGATGCGTAGCCCTGTTCGGACAAATAAATTAAATCCAGCGACTTACCTGAAAGCGGTACTAATACTGGCGAATAGGGATCCAGCAAGGGGAGCGTAGTTTTAAGCAAGGGATGAACTCGCGACACATGAAAGGGTTGCGAATCTTTGTGCCAGCAGTTATCCCAAAACTCAAAATCCATAAAGCGGCAATGCAACTATTTGAACAAATTCGTTTGTTTGGAACGTTGGATCCAGCGCATGGCGAACTTATCAAAAGCACCTTGCAAACTTAAAGAAAGCTTATCGGTTAGCGGTTTTTTTATGTCATATTTGACCGCATAAACGTCTTTGTCTTGCATCGCTTTATGGATCAGATCATCACTCGTACTAATGTCGTCAACCAGCCCTAAGGCTAACGCTTGAGAGCCATACCAGTGCTCGCCAGTAGCAACTTTTTCGATCTCTAAATCGGGGCGATTTTGGTTAATAAAACTTTTAAATAACTGATGAGTTTCTTCAAGCTCTTGCTTAAATTTTTCACGTCCATGGCTGGTGTTTTGCCCAAACATGGTGAGCGTTCGTTTGTAGTCGCCTGCGGTATGCTGTTCATAGTCCACATGGGCTTTATCCAATAAACGGTTAAAGTTTGGAATTTCCGCTACCACCCCAATCGAGCCAATGATGGCAAAAGGCGCTGAAACAATTTTATCGGCGACACATGCCATCATATAACCGCCACTAGCCGCCACTTCATCGACTGCGATAGTCAGCTTATGACCCGCTTGGCGAATACGTTGCAGCTGGGATGCTGCTAAGCCATAGGCATGCACCATGCCGCCCGGGCTTTCCAAACGCACCAGAACTTCATCTTGCTTATTAGCGGTTACTAACACTGCGGTAATTTCTTCTCGTAAAGACTCTACACCGCTGGCTTCAAGATCCCCTTCAAAATCCAAAACGTACAATCGAGCTTTAGTTTGCTCAGGAGCAGTTGCTAATTGTTTATCAGCAGTAGCATCAAGGTTAGTATCTGCATTCGCTTCCGTTGTATCCACTGTTTCAGAAGTACTTTTCTTGGAAGACTTAACCTTCTTTTTAACGGCTTTATTTTCTTTTTTCTGTTTGTCTTTTTCCGCTTTAAGCAAGGCCTTCCACTCGGCTTTTGATAAAACTTCACTTTGGATGGTTTGCTTGTGATCTTTAATCTCTTCACCCAAATTGGTGACTTTAATCTCACCTTTACTACTAGAACGATGTTTTTGCCCAGCATTTAAGATAAAGCCTAAAACCATCACTATAGCCACCACAATAGTTGCCGCTTTTAGCAAAAACAGACCGTAATCAGATAAAAATTCCAAGTGTTTACTCCACGATTTAGGGTTGCGCATTAGTGCGCCATAAAAAAGCCCTCGATACTCAAAGCACCGAGGGCTCTTGATCCTAAAGGATTATGACCTAAGGTTCAACGAGTGCTGGGTCAGTAACTACCACATTAGCACCACCGCTAGCAATGAAGGTCGCTATTGCAGTTTGCATTGCTACCGTAGTCGCTGCATCTGCCGCAGGGCTTAATGGCGTTGCATGATCACCTGAAACAAACTTCAAGAAAGCACGATCGGTTGCCGTAGTTTCGGTAACGGTTGGTAAGCCATAAGACGCCGCTAATGGAATTGAACCCACTAAAGGAGCCGTTGCAGCAGCATTAGGTACCACTGCATCACCTTTAACCTGTACCGCCAAAGTTGGGATATTGTTAGCTTGCGCCATTGCCGCATAGTTAATCGGATCGCCAGAGTCAACCACCGTTTGCGCCGCCACTAAGAAAGCCGGTAAGGTCTCTTGTAAAAACTCGGCGCTGGCTGGATCTTGACCTGCCGCCGCCGCTAAACCGCCGCGAATTCTAGGACCAAAGCTGTCCGATGCATTCAGCATTTGCGCAATCGAGCCAGAGGCTGTCGCAATAACGCTTTGTTGCGCAAAATCAGCGGTAGCAGTATAGGTCGAGCCTACAATACCGCCTAAAGAGTGCCCCATAAAGCTCACTTTAGTGATTGGTAGACCGGTATCTGGGTCAACTCCGAATACAAAGTCAGGCACCATATCACCATCAACATCCATACCTGGAATCGCCTTCTCAAGAGTTAATAGATCTAAAGAAGCTTGACGTAAGTTATCACGTGAAACCAACAAATTTTGCAAATTGATGGTATGAGCGCCCGAAGCATCCGGCGTGCCATCCATACCTGGAGCACCAGTAGTATTATCCAGAATGTCTACCCCAAAGGTACGCTCATGAACACCGCCAGCAGCATAGCCTTCAAAAACACCAATAGCGCCACCAGAGGCTGCCTGTAGACCTAAATGAACCGGATTATCCGCAGTAATACCGTGCAATGGCTGATCCATCGAAATCACAGCGGTGCAGGCACCAGCCATAGTATCGGCAATACCCAACATAGCCGTACGGTCGCTAGTAATACCGTGCTGGAAAATCATCACAGGATAAGGTTTAGGACAAGCAGGATCTTTAGGTAGCGACACCATCAAAGGTACAGTTTCATCGCCTTGCTTTTGCGGCAGTGGGTTAGCATAAGTTAAGTTACCGCCTGCTAACGGGTTAGTTATCAAAGAACCGCCCACAGGCACCAGCTCTGCAGCGACCCAGTTGCCGTTTAATACTGGCAAAGGATTGGTCGGCGAAGCAACGCCCAACAAATAAGGTAAGGTGATCTCGCCTTTATACAAATTAGCCGCACCAATACCAGTAAAAGGAGCGGTATCAGTGAATAAGCTACTAAAGCTAGTGGTAGGTAAGGCGCCTTGCGAGAATGGTAAGTCAACATAAAAACCTTTTGCCGCTAAGATCGAATCGGCAATTGACTGAATGGTAAATTGGTAAGACAAAATCACATCATCACGAACCACTCCGGCACCTTCTGCTGCCGCTAACATAGCATTAACCAATTGGCGAACTGGTTCAAGCGCCGCCGCACTGCCTTCTAAGGGCTCAGTAGTTTTGGCTAAGTTATAAGCACTATCACCCGCCAAAGCATCGCCATCAGAATCGGTTATGGCATTGGTTAACACCACCATGTAAGACGCTTGGGCTTCAAACGGCTTCAAAGGTACCACTGCCAAGGTTAAAGGGCCGGCCTGCTGTACAATATAGTCAACACCAAAGGTTAACTCTGATTCGACACCAGTAACAGGACCCGTAGGTAAAATGATACCTGAGCCTGGCGAGGTTTCTGGACGCAGCACAGACACTTTAAACAAACGGAAAGATTGACCGCCAACGACGCTTGAAACATCCAGAGCAGCGCCATTATCGTTAAAACTGATGGTAAAAGGCGCGTGGGTTGACCAACCGTCTAAAGCATTAATCGCGTTAATCGGATCGGCAGTATCAGTTGGATCATCGCTAGGAATATTAAGAGTTAAATCTTCAGTGCCTAAAAATAGTAAATCGTTAGGAACGGGGATATTACCTCCGCCGGGAGAATAGATTGGTGACATGGCCGCTTTAGCGCCGGTTCCAGAACCGCCATCACCTGGGATTTTTGGGTCATCAGGACCACCGCCACCACAAGCCGATAATACTAGACTACTGACAAACGTAATCCCGAATAGAACTTTCTTCATTGTTAACTCCCATTTGGTAAAATATCAAGGACTTAGCGACCTTATTCGTTATATTTTTAATAATCTTATTGAGAAAGATTTGTTCAATCCTACTCTGTAAAGCGTGTCTTTGGCAAGTGGACTTACCAGATTCACACCATCTTGCTAGCACCCCACAAGTCTAGCGGCTTGCTATCTCATCAAAGCTTTTTAGCTCGGCTTTTGCCCGATTCCACAGATCGCCACTATCATGACCATACTGCCAAAAAACCTGCATTGCCTTATCCGCATCGCCTTGCTTAATTGCCTCGTTGAAACTCTTATAAAACTCGCGAGCCAGTTTTCGAGTTTGCTCCCAGCCAAAATAAAAGCGGCCTATTTTGTAATAAATGGCCTCAAAACCGTTAAGCATCAAAGTGTAGACGGGATTTCCTGAAACTCGGGTCGCCACATGGTGAAACTGCCAATCATAAGCAATGTAACCATCAGCATTATTTGGCACTTCATCAATCTTATCTAACATTTCAACCAATGCATCCGAGTTATTCTTAATCGCTTTGCGTAAGAAAATGCTCGCCGTATTGGTTCTGGCATCCAGTAAGTTATCCGCCAATTCAATCGAGCCTTCGTCGTCCAGCTGGATCAAGGTATCCAAAACATTTAAGGTCGCCGATTGCCAAATATCATTCACTTTGGTTGGCTTACCGTGTTGAATCGTCAACCAACCATCTCGAGCCAAGCGCTGCAGCACCTCGCGCAAGGTGGTTCGAGTTACACCAATAATCTCAGCTAACTCACGCTCGGCGGGTAAAATGGTGCCAGCGGCAAACTTACCATTCCAGATTGATTCGACAATATATTGCTCGGCAAAGGCTGCTGGTGTTAAGGCTTTAACAGTGGCCATTCAATTCCCCAACTGGTTTTTTAAAGTAAGATCTGCGGATCCCTTACAATAAGTGGTAAGAGGTCAATTCAGACCGTTTGTAACACATAGTCAACGGCTTTTCTAGCCATTTGCTTAAGAAACGGTCAAAACCAGGCTAAAAATCATCGGAAACAGAATTTTCGCCACTTTTAGTACGAAATAACTGGAAAAAGCCACGCAAAATCCTAGAATAAACAACCATCATGAATCTAATTATTTGATCAATATGAGCTATAGCGCCCGTAAGGCCATTTTCGACAACTTCCTTGGCAATGCACCACATTGGTACAAAACCACCATCGTTGCATTTTTATTGATAAACCCTCTGATCTTGTGGAGTCTAGGGCCAGTTATTGCTGGTTGGGTTCTGGTTGGCCAATTTATCTTTACCCTCGCCATGGCGCTGAAATGCTATCCGCTACAACCGGGCGGCCTATTGGCGTTTGAAGCGGTGCTGCTAGGCTTAACCAGCACTGACACCATCATGTATGAAATCCAAAGTAACCTCGAAGTGTTGTTACTGTTGATTTTTATGGTTGCTGGTATCTTCTTTATGAAGAACCTTTTGTTGTTTTTATTCTCGCGAATTTTATTAGGCATAAAATCAAAAAGAACCCTGTCTCTTATGTTCCTTTTAGTCGCGGCATTCCTATCAGCTTTCTTAGACGCTTTAACTGTAACTGCGGTGGTTATCTCCGTTGGTGTTGGTTTCTATGGTATTTACCATAAAGTAGCTGCGGGCATCGATTATAAAGAACGCGACGACATCACCACCGATGAAGAAGTCTACGAGCAACATCGCGCCGACTTAAGTCAATTTCGTTCCTTCTTGCGCAGCCTGATGATGCACGCCGCCATTGGTACTGCCTTGGGTGGCGTCTGTACTCTCGTTGGCGAGCCGCAGAACCTATTGATCGCGAATACTGCAAACTGGGAGTTTGGTGAGTTCTTCTTACGAATGGCGCCAGTAACCATTCCGGTCTTGTTTGCTGGGGTACTCGTGTGTTTGTTCCTAGAAACCACCAAAATTATGGGTTATGGCGCTACTCTGCCCGATGCGGTCCGTAAAGTCATGGAAGATGACCAAGCCGAACGCGAAGCAAAGCGCACCAAAAAAGACAACTGGAATCTGGCCATGCAAGCTTTGGTTGGCGTCTGGCTAATTATTGCTTTAGCTTTCCACCTCAGCACGGTTGGCTTAATAGGTCTTTCTGTAATCGTACTAGCCAGTGCTTTTACGGGCGTGATTGATGAACACGCGATTGGTAAAAGCTTTGAAGAAGCCCTACCCTTTACCGCTTTGTTAACCGTCTTTTTCGTGATTGTAGGTGTGATTTTCGATCAAGAATTGTTTAAGCCGATTATCGAATACATCTTTACCCTCGACCGAGATTCGCAAGTAGCGGCCTTCTACTTGGCAAACGGAGCCCTTTCAGCGATTAGTGATAACGTCTTCGTCGCCACCGTCTATGTGGGTGAAATCAAACAAGCAGCCATTAATGGGGTTATTGACCGCGATGCTTTCGATTTACTATCGGTCGCTATTAATACTGGTACTAATATTCCTAGTGTCGCCACGCCCAATGGCCAAGCGGCGTTCTTGTTTTTACTCACTAGTGGTCTAGCGCCGTTGATCCGCTTGTCCTATATGCGGATGGTAATAATGGCTTTGCCTTATACCATCGTTATGACCATCGTCGGCTTAATTGCAGTGGTTTATTTCTTGAAACCCGCTACCGCCACCATGTATGAAAAGCAGCTGATTAACCATCATACGGTTGAACAGCTTAAAAGCGACGGCAAAAGCAAAGGACATTAGTTCCAAACCATCAAAAAAGCCCTTTATATAAAGGGCTTTTTTATTTAGCTTTCCATTTTTAAAGCTGTAGCTCTATTTCCAAATCGCATCGGTTAAAGACTCAACCTTTTGTTGATGCGCTTTTAGCTCTTCTTCATTAGCTTTAATCACCCTTAACGGCTCGCGCTGACTCGAGATTCGACGAATAGCCACTTCGCCAGTGCTATTTTGATTGCTGCTGTTTCTGCGTCCAAGTGTCAGGCTGGTTTGACCCCCTGTCATGCGCAAATAGACGTCCGCTAAAATTTCCGAATCCAGCAAAGCGCCGTGCAGCTCACGATGTTCATTATTAATATCGTAGCGTTTACATAGAGCATCCAAGCTATTGCGCTGGCCTGGATGCATTTGACGCGCTAAGGTTAAGGTATCTAAAACGCTACAGTAATCGCTCATCACGCCTTTTTTGGCGTTCAGCAACCCCAATTCATGATCAAGAAAACCAATATCAAAAGGGGCGTTATGAATAATCAATTCAGCGCCATCAACAAAAGCCAAAAAGTCATCCACAACTTCCGAAAATAAAGGTTTATCCTGTAAAAACTCATTGGTAATACCATGAACTTCGATCGCCCCTTCATCAATTTCTCGATTGGGTTTTAGGTATTGATGATAGTGGTTACCAGTGAGCTTGCGATTAACGATTTCAACACAACCAATTTCAATAATTTTATGCCCTTCGCTCGGTTCTAAACCAGTAGTTTCGGTATCCAGTACAATTTGTCGCATAGTCGTTAACTTCTTATCAGTGTTGATTAGTCATTTGCATTATTGGCGGCTATGTTTCGGCGAGCAGCAATTAAATCTTGCTCGGCCAAAACCTTATCCACCCCTAGATTGGCTAGCTCATCGGCAATTTCGTTTTCCGCATGACCACTGTGGCCTTTGACCCAGTGCCAGCTGACTTGGTGACGGCTCACTTCTTGATCAAGCGCTTGCCACAAGTCTTGGTTTTTCACCGGCTTTTTACTGGCGGTTTTCCAGCCTTTAGCCTTCCAGCCATCCAGCCAAGATTGAATACCATTTTTAACGTAGCTCGAATCGGTGGTCAACTCAACCTTGCAAGGTTTTTTAAGCGCTTTTAAGGCCTCAATCGCCGCCATCAGCTCCATCCGATTATTGGTGGTTTCTAGCTCGCCGCCATAAAGTTTTTTCTCGTGCTCGCCATACCTTAACAAAGCACCCCAACCCCCAACGCCAGGATTACCTTTACAAGCACCATCGGTAAATATTTCTACTGTTTTCGCCATTAACTATTAGGACTCGTGAATAATTTTTGATTAACAAGACTGCTTGGTGGAAAGGTTCGCCATCGCCCCTATTGCCACCGTCGATTCCTTTTCTAACGGCTTGATAGGATTCATGGTGGCCACTTTTTTCTGTGCCTTGATCATATAAGCTATCGGTGCGGAAAGCCACGCCTTGTTCATCTCGGATGTTTTTTGAAAATGGCTAAAACCACGCCACCAAGGACATGCTAAAGTCTCTACTTCATCAATCTCAAAGCCCAAAAGTCCTAACCAATCATTAAAACGATTAAGACCAATACTCTGCTGCGGCAATAATTTTCTAGGATCGCTTAAACCGACTTTCGATTTCAGACACCAGGGATTATTTGGTGCTAATAACAAGCTATACAGCAACCCTTGCGGCTCTAAGGCTCGATGAATCTCACCCAAAAGTACCGAGCCAGTCTGAGTATAATCAAAACCAAAGCTTACCACCGCCGCTTGAATCGAATCGGCATCGACGGGCAAGCTCTCAGGCTCGGCGTGAACTGAATGAGCAAGACCGGGGCCAACTTTAAGCTGCAATTCAAATCCCCTGTCCGGCATACTTAAGCTTTGAGTAAGGCTATCCAAGGTCAGCAAAATACCGCCGCCATGATAGTCCTGCAAATGATCTTGCAACCATTCTTGCCAAATATAACGGATCCGGTTGCCGGCTGGGATCAGCGGCCAACTTAGCTCTGCCAATACACTCAAACTGGTTTGACTTCCTAACTGCAACTTATTAAGGTCATGCTAACCCTTTGCGATTTGACTGGCAAGTAACCGCGTTAGCTTATACTGGATTAAACCTCGTTAACAACTCGATGAAAATAGAACCGATCAAAGCTTTTACCGATAACTACATCTGGGCGCTTCACCATCCAACCCAGCAGCGGCTGTGTGTGGTTGATCCTGGCGATAGCCAACCGGTGTTCGACTACCTTGAAGAGCATCAACTTAAACTCGATTCGATTTTGATAACCCACTATCACAATGATCATATTGGCGGGGTCAAAGCGCTGAAACAAGCCACTGGTGCACGAGTTTATGGCTCAGTCCACGATAACCTCGATTTTGTTGATGAAGCGCTAAATGAGCCTGAATCTATTGTAATTTTCGATGATCAATACCAATTTGAGATCCTACATGTCCCTGGTCATACCCTAGGCCATATTGCTTACTACGAACCTCATCGACAGTGGCTATTTTGTGGCGACACCTTATTTAAAGCAGGATGCGGACGCATGTTTGAAGGCGAACCCAAACAGTTCTACCAATCCTTACAAAAACTAGCCCAATTACCGCCGCAAACCCAAGTCTATTGCACCCATGAATACACCTTAAGCAACTTAGCCTTTGCCGAGTCGGTTGAGCCTGACAACCAAGTCGTCAAGCAGTTAATAGCCGAATCGCAACAGCGAAGAAAGCAACAGCAAGCAACCTTGCCGTCGACCATTGCCAGCGAGCTGGCGAGTAACCCTTTTTTACGCTGCGATCAAGCTCCTGTGATCAAGGCGGCACATTCAGCGGACCCAGCGGCCAAGCATGACTGGCAAATTTTTGCTACAATCCGCCGACTAAAAGATAACTTCTAACCTAAAGATCATATCCATAATGCGCAAAAACCCTTCTAACTGCCTGAAAGTATTACTCTTAACCACCGTTGCTATGCTTGGACTGAGTAGCTGCTCCTTAAAACGAGAAGGCTTAGCCTCTGAAACTAGCGAATCGCAAGAGCAAGCTCTGGAGCAGCCGAGTGAGCAAATTGCGTCAGTATCTAAACACAAATCTCCGCAGCTGATTGCTGAAGAAGCAACTGGCGAAATCGCCGCACCACCGCCCGAAACCAGTCTCTGGGATTATATGGCTGCGCGGCAAGAATTAACCGCCATTAAGCACCCAAGAATCAGTGCTTTCGAAACTTATTTTTTAAAACATAAACGCCTTTTAAATAAAAAGACCGATAAAGCAGCACCTTATTTATATTACATAATTCAAGAGCTAGAAAAGCGCAAAATGCCGCTGGAGCTAGCTTTCACGCCGATGGTCGAAAGCAATTTTGATCCTTTAGCACACTCGGTAGTACAAGCGGCTGGGCTATGGCAATTCATGCCAAAAACAGCCAAAGGTTTCGGCCTTGAGATCAATCAATGGTATGACGGACGCCGTGATATCGTTGCGTCCACCGATGCAGCCCTGACTTACTACCAATATTTGAATAAAATGTTTGATGGCGATTGGTTGCTAACCGTGGCAGCTTATAACCTAGGCGAAGGTAATGTCTTAAAAGCCATCAAAAAGAACAGAAAAGCTGGCAAAGCCACCGACTACTGGTCATTAAAACTGCCCAAAGAAACCATGCGTCATGTGCCTAAATGGCTTGCTCTTGCTAACGTTTTAATCAATCAGCCACAATTTAATTTAGCGCTAACGGAGATAAAAAACACTCCAGTTTTTGCCAGCCTAGACATTGCCGCACCTGCGAATCTGGCGCAGCTTGCTACCTTAACAGGACTTGATAAAACCGAGTTTTATGGGTTAAACCCTGCTTATAATAAGCTTTTTATACCGGCAGAAATTAAAAATGCCAGTATTTTAGTGCCGATTGAATCACTAGAAGAATTCGAATTTAAACTGCAAAACACTCCTGCGGAATTGTTTAAAGTTAGCTTTAGTTACCAAGTCAAAGCAGGGGACAATTTAAGTAAAATTGCCCATAACAACCAAACCAACGTAACAGCAATAAAACAATTAAATGGCCTAAAATCCGATCGATTACAAATCGGCCAAGTCTTAAAACTCCCTGGCATGGTTGAAGTGAAAAAAGAAGAACAAACCTTTTTTAGCACTTTAAATAAAAACCAAAAGCGCCGTAAATATAAAGTCTATCGAGTACGCTCCGGAGATAGCCTCTGGAAAATCGCCCGAAAATTTAAAGTTACTACGTCTAAAATTGCCAAATGGAATGGGCTTAATAAAAAGAAGGTTCTCAAGATTGGACAACCCCTAAAGATATGGCCTTCATCTTAATATTACTTATCTAAACCAGATAAAAAAGAGCGCCTAAGCGCTCTTTTTTATTGCTGTTATAAACTGATGTTTAGCTTCTAAATAATACCTTTTCCTTTTTGAAGAATTGAGTAGCAAAATATAGCATCGCTCCTGCAATCACTAGCGTTGATGCTAACAATACCCCAATTAAACTATAGTCCACAGTGCCTTTAATCAGATCTTTCATGGCTAGCGCTACGTTAGTTACCGGTATCATGGCAGTTTTCCAGTTTAGCTCCATTCCTGGTACAAAAGCGATAATTACTGGCAAAAAGCCCATCATCATAATCGGCGACATATAAGCTTGAGCCTCTTTCATATTTTTTGCATAGATAGAAGCGCACAGCATCAATGATGCAAAAATACTGGTCAACGGAATCAATAACACTGCCACCAATAAAATATCGAGCGAGGAAATGTTAGACAAGAAACTTAAATTGATCATTTTACCGCCGAGGGTAAATATATAGGTCCAGAACAGATAACTGAGCAACGTTACTGCCACGGATAAAAAACTGGTAGTAAAAATAACAGCAAACTTAGCTAAAACCATATTGCTTTTTGGCATTGGAGTTAGCAACAAGGTTTCAAGCGTACCGCGCTCTTTCTCCCCTACGCCTATTTCAAGTGCTGGATACATAGCGCCAGCAACGGCTAATAAAATCAAAATATAAGCAGTCATAGGCCCAACCATTTCGCCAGTTCTTTCACGCTTAGTGGCAAAATTTTCTTTCTTAACTTCTAATGGAGAGTTGAACGCTTTAACATTATCATTAGACAAGTTAAAAACGGCACCAAGCTCACGTCTTTGCGCATTGTTAAAAGCATCGATAATTTTATTAACCCGTGTCGTCATAATATTATTAAGACGCGAAGAACCTTTATAATACAGGGTTATTTCCTGTTGGGATTTAGTCAGCACTGGCAGTTGTGATTCCACAGAAACCTCTAAAATATAATCCACCTCTTTGTTTAAAATAGCCGATTTAAAATCATCTGACTCTAAGGTTTTTTTATTAAACCCTTTTTCTTTAGTGAATAAAGGTTCTAGGCCTGGCATCTGCTGTACATTAACAAAGGCAATATTTATTTCTTTTTCTTGTGCTTCCTTGGTTTTATCCATGGTGAATTTTCCTAAAAAGAAAAATATCACTGGAAAAATTAGCGTTGGCAGTAGAATTGAAAAAATCAAGGTCCGCTTATCACGCAGCATTTCTAGGATTTCTTTTTTATAAATCAGCCACATACTATGCTACCTCCGGTTGTTCTTCTACTAATTTTAAGAAAGATGAATAGAGATCTTGGTTTTCTGATAGAGCTGCAAACTCTGCTGTGGAACCAAAGAACTTAGATACGCCCAAGTCGATCAAGCAGACCTGATCGCAGAGCTGCTCCACTTCATGTAAATGATGGGTCGAAAAAATTACCGACATATCGCTACCACGATAAGATTCGATAAAATCCAAGACGGTTTTTGCTGAAATCACATCTAAACCAGTGGTAGGTTCATCAAACACCAAAACTTTTGGGTTATGAATTACTGCGCGCGCGATCGAAGCTCTTTGTGACATACCAGTCGATAAATCATCAGCCCTTTTCGCAGCAAAAGAATGCATATCGAGCATGGTGAAGATTTGATCTACCCGCTGCGCCAATTCTTGATTCGATAAGCCGTGCATACGGCCAAAGTATTCAACGTTTTCTTGCACCGTTAATCGGTGGTAAAGACCTGTTTTTCCCGATAAAAAACCAATCTGTTTGGTAGCGTATAAAGGATCTTTAGTAACATCCTTACCATCGATTAAAATCTGGCCAGAAGTTGGTTGCAGCGCTGTTGATAGCATCCGCAAAGTAGTGGTTTTACCCGCACCGTTGGGACCCAACAGTCCTAAAACCTTGCCTGGCTCAACATTAAAGCTAACATCTTTTACCGCATGAAAAACACCCTCTCCTTCACGAGGATCTTTCACTACTTTTTTTTGCCGAGCTTTTGCTTCCTTTTTATCGTATGCAAAAGTTTTGGCAAGGTTCTTCAATTCAATCATTAGGTTCCCCTGGTTTAAATTGGTTTTGTTTAACTTGATTTTCGTTTCGCTTTGTTGGATTCGGATTTTGCTAATTCAGGTTTATCTGATTGTGCTGAATTTTTTGTTTTAACAATCGATAAAACTCTTTCGCTGATAAGTTTACGCAACTGACTAAGTCGCGGCTGGCTATCCTCATCGAACTGCATAGGTCGGCAAAGCTTCATGGTTTGGATCCCCAGTCGCGCGATCAAAATACCGACGCCTATACCTTGCGCAACTTTTCCCGAAATAGTTGCGGTTAAGCTTTTCCCTAACAGTTCAACTCCTGCATCGGCGACCAATTCCGAAGCACCCGCCAACATTAAATTAGTTGCTACCTGTTTGGTCAAGCCAAAGCGACCAAAAACATTCTGCGGACAACCATAAATTCTTGAGATTTCTTGCAGCATTTTACTCGAACGCCATGCTACCAGGGCCATATCAGCAGCGGCTAAGGGGCTAAGAGCAACCATCACAGCGGATTCACTGGCATGTTTGCTAATAGCATCCATTGCTAACCGGTCTAAGCCCGAAAGCACCTGATTAGAATAAATCTGTAACAATTCTTTGTCATTATGCGAATAAGATTTCTGCTGTTCAAAATTCGCAAGAGCTTGACTAATATCCACCTCTTGGATAATTTCATCATTAATTTGCTCCAACAGTCCCAGCGACTGACCATAGGAATCGCTTGCTTCTAACGCCTCTAATTGCTTTTGTAATTTTAAACGCCGCTTTAACCGACGCGACTTAATACGACCTTTGATCAGCGCACCGACACCTGCTACAAGGGTTAAAGCAGTTAAAGCCGTTACCCCCCAACCCAATAGCGGATTAATCGAAAAACTGGCTTGGATAAACTGCCAAGCTTCATATGTCGCGCCAGCTACTACCAAAGCGGCAAAAGATCGCCAGAAATAACGACTCCAACTCTGTTTCTTTTGTTGCGGTTTTAACTTTAGATTACCGCTGGTCACTGGTAAATTTTTGTCGTCAGCATTAAGTAAAGCCTCATTATCAAGTAAGGTTTCTTGCTGTTCGATTGTGCTAGCTTTTATCGCATCTGACTCAAACTTAACCGGCTTATCACTCATAAAAATTTATCTCCTATCAGCGCTTGAATCACCTGATCCATTCGTTGGTGTGGCAGTGCTTCGCCAACCGGCAGTTCCGGAATAGCAAAATCAACAAAGTTAAATGCTTGCTGCTGCCATTGTGTCTTTGTCATTGGCTGGGTAGGAATTTTTCCTGGATAATTGACGACTTCTTTACCGCTATCAAGCTCCAGCCCTTTTACACATATTAATGTTTGGCCCTGATAATCAGTCTTTACTGGCTGAGTTACTTCAATCGCGCTAAACACCGTATTCTCAACCTCTACGCCTTGATAGCCCACTAGGTTTTCCGAGTGATTGAGCATATTACTTAAAAACTTTTTTAAATTAGGGTGCTGCTCTGGTGGAAGGTGATCCGATTTACTTGCGGCCACGAGCAATTTGCTGATACTCGGTTGGAACATGCGCTTAAACCAATTTGACTCGCCATAGTTAAAGCTGGTGATTAATTTGGTTAAAGTACTTTGCAATTCCTTGTATGAATCATACCCTTGATTGAGCACTTCTAAGCAGTCAACCAATAGCACTTGTCTATCAACCTTCGAAAAATACTCTTTAAAAAAAGGCTTAACAATTTGCTCTTGGTAATAATCATAACGCTTTTCTAACTGTGCAAAGTTGGTATTGCTAATATCAACTTTAACGTTATCAAGACACGGAAAAAAGTCCAATACTGGCGCACCATCAAGATCACCCGGAAGCACGAAGCGCCCTGGCTGAATACAATGGATCCCTGAGCCTTGCTGCTTACAGTCGATTAAAAATCCACGAAAACTTTGGCTGATTTTTTTTAGCTGAGCCTCATCGTATTGTTGACTAGCATCAAACCCTTTCAATGACTCATGAAACTGTTTGGATAACGATTTTTGCGGTTCTTGCGCAAGCCAATTATAAAACTGCCGAGACCATTGCTGATAATTCATTTGCAAGAGTGGCAGATCCAAAAGCCATTCACCCGGATAGTCTACAATATCTACCTTAAGATGACTCACTTGCTGCAGTTTTTTAACCCAACGATTTTTGATTTTGTATTTGATACTCAATCGAATTTGGCTTACGTTGCGGGTTGATTGCGGCCAGCTGGCTTCTTCCTCAATCGCTTTTAAAGCGTCGGCATAAGGAAAGGCTGGGATATGCAGTTCTGGATGCTGCTCAATTTTTACGGCTAGAATCCGTCCTTCAGCGTGCGAGAGCCAAAAGGGTAAGCCAGAAGAATCCTTGTGATGCAGTAACTGATTAACGAACGAGGTTATAAAGGCAGTTTTACCTGCCCTGCTAAGCCCAGTAACACAAAGCCGTACATTCTTATCTAAGCCACGTTCAACCAGCTCAACGGCTTCTTTTAACTGTTGTTTCACCCTAGCGTTGGATCCTTTTTAGTATTGTAAGGCCATTATAGCCAATCACGATGTGAGATGCTGTTAGTAATAGTAATAAATTATTTCATTGCGGATACTGCTGAGGACTATTTAGAGCGACTACTGCGCTGCTTGCGCTTGAATTAATTGGCGCAATTGCACGTCATTCAGTTCTTGAGCGCTTTTAGCACTACTGATAATTGCAGGGTTAGGATCACTAATCAAAGATGTAGCATAGGCGCTAAACTCCGCAAATTCTAATCTTTCAATAGCTTGCGATACATAATTTTTAATCGGTAACCGATAAACTGAAGACAATACTTGATATTCGACAGTGCTTTCATCAATAAGCCCAACTCTAGCCAAGAAGGCTTGTTTTGCGGCAGTAAAGCTCTCATGGTTTAGGCTAAGGTTAAATTCTCTTATGGATTGATATAAAGCAGAAATCAACGTATTAGCGGGCATGCCAGACTCAAACTCTAAGACATTATTGCGTAAGGACTGCCATTGGTTAATTTGCAAACCCTCTATTGAGTTTTTGCTCAGATAGTAACGCAACCAATATTGATAAAATTGATAGAGTGGCCAAGTACTATCGCCCAGCTCAAGCTGATCCAACTTAATCGACCATTGCGGTGTAGAAATACCACTAATCCTAATCAGATTAGACGCTTTTTCGACTGCTAGAGCATCGCTCTGTTGAAACAAACTTGAATATTGGACTATTGGGTTAGTAATGGTTCCATCCTGACCGATAAATTCAATCTTCAATTGTTCTTGAGATAATGGCACTTGGCTATTTAGCAGCGGGCGAATTATTTGCTTAACTACCTTATCAACAAGTTTTTCACTTGAGCCAAGTTCGAATTTAAAAAGAATTAACACGGGATCTTTAGTAATAAACTGATAGACCAATTGAGTTTGCTCTTGACACTGGACAATAGCGCAAAACTCAAGGTAGTTAACATTCAAGTAAAGTGCTAAGTATTGGAGTTTATGACCAAAATCTTGCGCCTTGACCAATATCTGGTGCTCATCAGAAAACACATCATTATCAAGCTCACCATCTTCTGCAACTTTACGTAAACGGGGGCCATTATCGGAGAGCAACTGATGATATTCTTGGCTAACTTTCTCGATAGATATCTGTGGTAAGTAAGTAATTAGCTCCTGTAATTTTGCTAAATTATCGTCAAACTCTGTAATATTTAATAACTCAATTAAGCCAGCGGAGGTACTTTGTTTAAAATTTAGATAATCTAAGAAATTAGCTTTAAGCTCTGCAATATCGCCATCGCTTATGGCTTGCTGATGGCTGTTCAAAACACAAGATAGTTTATCTTCACTAAGACGAAAGTTGAGTTGATTTAAATTGCTACTATCGCAATAAATTAAAGCGGCTAGCACCGTTTGCCAATAAGCTTCTTTATTTTTTAGCAACTCTCTATCAACGATCTTAGTAAAAACATTGTCGCTAGGCGAAATGGAAAGGGTGCTCTTACTATCCCAAGCACTATACATGGCACCTAGTTGCTTTTGGATATTGAGGTTGCCAATAAGACTAATGTTAATATTGGCCGAATTTCTCAAGCTGGCACTAAGCACTTTATTTAAATCACCAAGCTTTGCTTGCGATAATTCAAAACTAAAAGTCTGATGAAGGCGATCAGCTTTCTCATCAAAGGAAATACCATTTCGAAAAGAAAAATCTTCTAACTCAGCAATAAGTTTCTGCTGATCATATGCTTGATTTAAAAAGCTGATCACATAGTGAATGCTATTACTATTCGTTTTTAACAGCTGTATCCGAAGATTGTCTGAAATAGTTTCATTAACAGAACGCTCTATTGGCGGAGCATCAAATGCATACAGCTTAGAGAAGAAAAAAAGAGTGCTAAATAAGAATAGCTTTAAATAGGAACGCTTGCTCATTAAGTAGACAATCAAAAGAAAGGCCTCAAAAGAGGCCTTATTGTTATTCCGTTTCTTCTGCTTTTTCAGTCTCAGCGGCTACTTCAGCTTCTAACTCTGCAGCATCTTTTTTCATAAGCTCCCGTATTCTTTGCTTTTCCTGAATAAACCCTACCCAAGATGTAGCACTTTTACGAGTTTGCTCATAATTTTTTGCCTTATTTAGAGCTTGAATAGCACCTGCTTCCTGACCTAAATAGAACTTGGCAGCGCCAAGCTGTAGATAGGTATTACCAGCTTCACTACTCGAGAGCCCGCCTTTCTGTACCGCCTCATTAAAGGCTGAAATGGCTTCTTTGTACTTTTCCTTGCTGAAGTGAATATTACCGATTCTAAAAGCATATTTGCCAGAGCCAGTAGTATTAATCAACCTTCTATACGCTGATATAGCTTTATCATCAGCTTTAGCCTGATCCAAAAAACGAGCTAAAAGTTTTAGATTTTCTACATTACTTTTAACAATACCCTTTTTTATGCCTTCTTCAATACGAGCTGCAGCATTATAAGGCGAACCATTATTAGCGTGCATAGAAGCTAAATTTTTTATCTCTTTTTCCGTAGTCCAAAGTCCTTTTTGATAGGCAAGTTCTGAAACCGCCAGCGCGGCTTTGGTATCTCCTCTTTGGTGTTCAATCGAATATAGCTGCTCCCAATATTGCTTGTTATTGGGGTAAAAATTGATCATTTCCGCTAGGATTTTCGCACTTCCCGCCAAATCTTTTAGCCGATAATGCATACCGAAAAGCATTTTATATAACGGTTCCTTGTCTTTTGCTTTGCTCGTTTTCTTTAAAGCAATGTATGAAGGACAAATAGCACTTTTATACTGCTTATCTTGATAATAGAGCTGCGCTAGCATCTTATAGTCAGAAACCGGCGGCTTGATGACCTGGTCAAAATACTGCTTAAGCCAGTTAATGGCATTTTTATAATCCTTTTTAGCCACATATGCATAAGCTACTTGCTTTTTCATACTTAAAATCGCATTAACTGGCAAAGCATCTAACTCCACCACTTGTCTTGCGTACTGAACAGCTTGGTTAAAGTTACCGGCATCGTATGCCAAACGAGCAAGGTATTGATTAACGATAGATAAAGTGAAACTATCACTAGAGCTATTTTTAATTTCCATCAAAATGGCTTTAGCTTGCGCCTTGTTACCATCAGCCATCAGCTGATTGGCATTTTGCATCTTTTTAAAGGTGGCTTCACTTTTAAAACCTTTAACCTTTTTCTCAGGATACTTGCCCGTTTCTTTGGCTAAAAACTGGCATGAACCCGTATATTTAGTCGATACCAGTGCATCAGCTGTTGTCGAGACGGACAATATGGAAGCTAAAGCGGTAAAGATTGCTAACTTTCTAATCATCTGCATCTCCTATTGTTCTAGTTTAAATTCAAGGCGATAACGCATATTCTTCTGTACTACGGGTTGGCCATTATACATTTTAGGCTTGAACTTCCAGCGACGTATCGCTCGGCGAGCTTCTTTGTCGAAAACGCGGCGTGGATTAGCACCAACCACCTTAATATTTGAAGGTGCGCCATCAGGACCAATATCAAAGGTGAAGTCAACCCAGCCTTCAATACCTTTTAAATTCGCTTCTTGCGGATAGTTAGGCGGAAAAGTAGCAATAGGGATAGCTTCGCCATCACCAAAACCAGAAAAATCTCCAGCTCCTGAGCCTAAAGCACCAGCATACAGGCCTTCACCTTCAAATGTAGCATCCAAGTTTTCTACTTGAATATTGACAATCGCGGTTACCACTTTATTTTGCTGCTGCACTTGCTGCTGCGGTGGTGGAGGCTCTTTTGGTGGTGGTGGCTTCTTCGGTACTCGGCGCTCTTTACGCTGAACCTTTTTCTCTTCTTCCACAAAACCTAAGTCCACGGCTTGCACTTCCGCTTCATCGGGTTTGGATACCGCACTAATGAGACTGTTCATCAGCAAAAACAAGCCGATTACAATGCCTAATGAGATTAGTGCACTTAACGCTATTCTAGCCATTATTATTTAACCTGCTCTGTTGCTATTGAGACTTTGGCGCCGGTTCGTTTCGCCTGATCAAGCACGTCCAAGACTAATCCTGCTCGAGCTTTTTTATCCGGCTGTATCACCACATCGCCATTCGGGTTTTCAACACGCATCGCGTTTAACTTTGCTTTAATTTCCGCTTTCTGAACAACCGTTTTATCAATATGAATCTGGTTATTCTCATCAATTGCGATAAAAACATAAGCATCCGGACGCGCCGTTGAGGTTAGCGCTTCAGTTTTATTCACTTCAACGCCGGCTTGCTTTACGAAAACCGTAGTCACAATAAAGAAAATCAACATGATGAAGACGATGTCGAGCATCGGCGTCATATCAATTTCTACATCTTCTGTCTTTTTTTGAGTACTAATTGCCATTAAGGTTCACCCAAATTTTAATGATGCGGAAGACTATCAGCGAACTGATGCGACTTTACAAAAGCCGCTTGCTCAAGACGATTGCTAACGAATAGTCCAGAAAGTGCTGCTACCATCCCAGCCATGGTGGGAATTGTCGCCTTAAAGATCCCACCGGCCATTTGGCGCGCAGAACCTGAACCTTGTCCAGACATAGTGTCGAAAACGTCAATCATACCCGTTACCGTTCCTAACAAACCCAACAGCGGGCAAACCGCAATCAAGGTTTTTATTAGCAGCAAACGTGCATTTAATGATTCACGTGCTTCCGATACCCAGTAATCGCGGATCCGATGGGCACGCCAAGACAGTGTGTCGTCACGCGCATCCCATTCAGCAATCTTGATACGAGCCAGCTTGGGAAATTCACCATAAATGTACCAATAACGCTCAATGATAAATGTCCACATCAAGAACAGGACAGCCCCAATAACCCACAGGACCCATCCGCCTTTGTCGATAAAATCTAAAATTGTATAGATTAGCTCCATAACAATTCGCCTTATGCGTTTTCTTCGTGCGAAGCCATCAAGCCAGTACTTTGCTCTTCAAGAGTATGAATAATGTTCTTACTCTTACCTGCAACAATGGCATGCAAGAAGGTTAATGGAATCGCTGCTAACAAGCCCCAAACTGTGGTGGCCAAGGCTTTAGAAATACCATCAGCCATAGTTCTTGGGTCGCCTGTACCGTGCAAAGTAATCGATTGGAATACTTCGATCATACCGGTAACGGTACCCAATAGACCTAGCAATGGGCCAAGGGCAGCAATTACTTTAATTAGGTTGATACCACGCTCAATTTTTGGCGTCTCTTTTAATACCGCTTCATCAAGCTTCAACTCTAGATTTTCAGTATCTTCGTTCTTGTTCGCAAGATAAACTTTCATGATGCGACCAAGAGGGTTGTTTTTAGGCGTAGAGTTTTTCTTTTGCGAATTGATTGCAGGTCCTGTTACTACATACAGCATGAACAAGCGCTCAAGTGCAATGATTACACCCACAATTAATAGGACTAATACAGCCCAGCCAGCGACACCTTTATATTTCCAAAGACGCTCAGGCAAGCTCATTTTCAACTTCTCAAGCTGTAAGATACCGCCCTTTGAAGGATCCAGATACATACCGCCGTAACCTGAAGAAACCCCATTGTAAGCAGACAATGCATTTAATACTTGAGCATTTGGCTGTACTTGTAAGGTATTGATTTTTCCATCTTCGAAGAAAAGGTAGTCATCACCCGAGGTCAAGTTGAAAGCACCAATACGCTTAACCGTTTGCGACTCAGTTAAACCAGCGGTGTTAACTACATCAGCAGTAAAAGTAGTCACTTTGCCTTGCTCGGTCATCTCTTGTAATAACAAGACGTAGAAATCGCGCAGTTCTTGCATGCTTGGAGTACCAGAATCGTTCAAGTTTTCTAGCAACATATCACGCCCTGGGTATTGGGCACTGATCAAAGAAGCTTTCAAGTCACCTTGAATACTGTTAGCCGCTTGACGCACCACACCGAACAACTCACCCAAGTTACCTTGCTTTGCACGCAACTCGGTTTCAAGTTCAGTCAATTTCAATTCGTTCGCTTGGAATTGTGCTTGTAAGTTATTAGCAGTAGCTTCCGCTGAGGCTAATTTGTTACGCGCATCGCGTAGTTTACGCTCTTGAGTAGCCTTATTGGCACGAAACTCAGCTTCACGCTGTTGGTTAACCTGCTGCTGTAAGCGCTCTTGATTGCGCACTTCACGCAATAAATCATCAAGTGTCGTGGCTGCAGGTGCAGAAAAGTTAGCCGTTAAACCAACCACCGCAGCTAAAGATAAACTAATTATTTTTTTCATTGTGCGGCCTCCGCTACTGGAACTGGTACTTCAAACAATTCAGCAGGCGCGATACCTTTAGCCATCTTAATCGCTTCGCCTACTTCCTCAACGAATTCGCTAGGTAAATCCACCCACGATTTCGCTGACTTGTCCCAATATCGACCGTTAGTGCCATCCTTTGAAAGATACACATAAGCAGTACGACCTACGCGCAAGAAATCTACCTGAATCGAAGTGCCATCAGCATCGATCTCACCAGCAGTCGCTTGCATCACGTTACCGTAGCCCATTTCAATTTGGTAAGCTTCTAAAATTTTACGGTATTTTTCCGAAACTGAAACACCGGCATCATCCATTAACTTGTACAAGTTTTGAACACGCGCGGTTCTTTCTTCGATATTAAAAGGAATGTCTAAAGAAACGAATTGATCGAGAGTCTTTATCATCTCATCCATCAAAGGCAAAACACCTTTTTCGGTTTCGTCGATAGACTCCATTTCGCCGGCCATGTTGCCAATACTTTTTTCTTGGCTAGCAACTTGACGTCTTAATTGAGCATTAAAGGTCTCAAGACTGTCTACACGGCTAAGCGTATTACGGTATTCAAAAGCCGCATCAGCTGCTTGCTCAGCAAGCTTGTCAATTTTAGTTTGCGAAGATGCTGCTGCCTTGTCGATACGTTTTTCAACCGTAACCGACGACTCGAATGGCCCGGCGAGTGCCGCTCCGCTCAAGATAGCGCTGGTGATAACGGCCACCGCTGTTTTCTTTAGTGTTAATGTTTTATTCATATACATACCCAAATTTCAACTTAGAAATCTATTGTTATCAGTCGTATAAACGACTGTTTTTCGAAAAGGGGTTAAAAAAACCTCTTCCCGCTAAAGCTTATAAATAGACCACTATAAAAAGCAAAGAGGCCAACTATAAGGTTAAAGCAAATAGGCGTCAACCAAGGATTTGCGCTTTTCCACACTTAATCACTGAATTAACTTTAAGCGAAAAACTTATGCCTATTCTTGGTTGTCCATTTATTGAACAACCTAAAACTGGTCTAATATCTCCAGTTTAAAAGTTGATGCTGCCGCTTAGTTTTATGTACTTAGGAGTATCGAAACTAAAAGGCACTAAACCGTCTTGATCCAAACCGTAACGATTTACGGTGTCAGCATTTTCTTCCAACCCTAATAAATTCATCAGATCGATCCGAATCACCACTCCAACATTTTCCCAGTTAGATTGGTATTGCACACCAATGTCTAAAGTAGTGGCGTCAAAATGATTAGTATTGTTACTGTTTTCAGAGTGAGCAGCTAACAAGTGACCACTCTCTTTTTCCAAGCTGGCATCCAACGACCAATGGTCATTAACCTGATACTGACCAGCTAATGCTAGCTTATTGAGATCCAAAGGATAAGGATTAGGGTTACTCGGATTTAAGTAACCAAGTTCCGCCACCTGAGCTTTAAGCTCGGAAGCCTTAGCGTTTAATGAAAATGATTGGCCCAGCTGTCTTGAAACTTTAATTTCAATCGCCGATACATCATCAAATAAAAAATTGCCCGCACCACGGTTCTGATTAAAAGGCGAAAAATTCAATGTTTCTATTTGGTTCGGCTGACTAATATCGAACGAATAGTTAACTTCATGCAACGAATTGGGCTCTAAAATTCCCTGTCCTAAGCGATCCAGCTGTTGATCCGTTTTTAAATAGGCAATAGACACCGCCCAATTTTGATCGAAGCTTTGCTCAAACCCAAGGTTTAAATCTTGCCGAGAAAAATTATCGGTTGGATTCTCGTCAAAACTAATAGAAATAGGTACTTTTCGATTGCCATAGTTGACATAAAAACGTGACGTTTGATCTGCCGAGACTAGGCTACTGCCCAACTCCCAGTCATAAAAATTTGGGTAGGCCCGATTGGAAAATGGCGTATTAAAGTTCAAGCCGGCTGAATCGGCCTCGATCCGACTTAAGTCAAAAGATACTGACCACTGGCCTTGAGTATCTTTATCATCAGCTACCGAGTCAGCTTGCATGCTGTCTAAAATTTCTTGTTCAATAAAAATAGCCGGACTATCTGCAGGCGAAACAGACGAAGGCGAAGAGGAATAAGCTGAAAGCGAAGCATTGGGCTTAAAATCAAGCGGCTTGGGCAAAGCTTTTGTCATCAGCGACTGCGATAGTTTTAAAAACTCTTGGTAGTTTGATGAGGAGCTGCTTTGAATTAATGCCTTATCGCTCACTTCTTGTTTAGTCGATTGCTCTTGCAAAGTTTTTTTCGAGCTCAACTGAGACTCCGCTTGTGCCAACGAAGTGACCATTGAGAATCCAATTATGAGTGCGATATAACGTTTTTGCATGAATCTATCACTAACCTTCCATTAAACCTTGTTCTGTCTTTGTATCTATCTTTTCGGTTTTCGATTTTGCTGCTTGCTTGAATTCAATTAAAGGCATAGCCTCATGTCAACTCAAGCAACTTAACTTCAATCGGGCTCCTTGAAACGCTTTACAAAAAGCTACTACTTATTAAAAACCATTGCTGGCTAGCTATCGGCTATATTTTAATGAGATCCCATTAAGCTAATCAAAAGCTTGCAAATTACTTAGCGCGATTTTTCAACCGAATTATCGAAATCACACAGGCTATAAATGCCTCGATTTAAGTTCGGTTTTCACACCGCGGTCTTTCAGTATAGGTAATAACCATAGGGCTTTCAACTTAATATCGTTAGATTTCAATAACTAAGCTCTCAATTTACTATTAGTTTACAATTTTGCGAGCTATGACCAAGTTACCAATGGTAAAGTGACACATAAAAGCGACATAAATCATTGATTTGTAGTGAATTCGACGAATCCTTGCTATGATTAGGATCTTAACTTTACCTGAAATAAAAAGATCAATAGGTAAACGCTTGAAAAGTTTGACGGCAAAACTTTCATTGATACTTGTGGCGTCTGGTTGGGTGCTACTTTTGATGCTGGTTACGGCTTGTAAGCAAGCTTCTGATCTCAGTTCAAATTCCACAAAAACCTCAGCCCAAGCTCAAAATGCCGATATAAACAATGAATTACTGGTCTACTGCGCCGAAGGCAGTCCAGTGACTTTAAATCCGCAAACCAGCACCTCCGGCACCACAGTCGATGCCACTAGTCCGACTATTTTTAATCAATTGCTCGATTATGAACCAGGAACGACCAACCTGCGCCCACGGATAGCGGAATCTTGGGAAATATCCGAAGATGGACTCCAGTATCGCTTTAAGCTTAAGAAGGATATAGCTTTTCACTCCAACCAACACTTTTCTCCAACTCGCTCATTAAATGCTGATGATGTGATTTTTAGTATCGAGCGACAACGGGATCCTATGCATCCGCTTTATCAAGCGGCCAAAGGCCGTTACCCCTATTTCCAAAGCCAAGGACTTGCTCAATTAATCCAAAATATTCGCAAAATTGACGAACATCAGCTTGAAATTCAACTAAACCGCCCCGAAAGCCCTTTTTTGGCGATTCTCGCAACGCCTTATTTACCGATCCAATCCAAGGAATATGCCGAAGTATTGGCACAAAAGAATCAACTCGAGCTGTTTGACAAGGCTCCTATCGGCACAGGCCCTTTTCAATTAGTAGATTACCAAGTAGATTCACTGCTGCGTTTTAAAGCTTTCGAAGAGCATTTCGCAGGAGTCAGTGCAATCCAAAACTTGGTTTATGCCATCACTCCAGATCCGGCGATGCGCTTTGCACGCTTTTCCGCCGGCGAGTGCGATATAATGCGCTACCCGCTACCGGTACACCTTAAATTGGCAGAACAACAAGCTCAGATCCAGTCCAACCAAATTGCGGGTTTAAATGTTGCTTATTGGGCTTTTAATACCGAAAAAGCGCCCTTTAACCAGCCCAAAGTACGCCAAGCGCTAAGTTATGCGATAAATCGCAAAGCCATTATCCGCGCGGTCTATGACCAACAAGCAACCATTGCTGACAGCCCTATTCCCACCACCTCTTGGGCTTACCAAAAACCGCCGCAGCCTATTGTTTACAACCCCGCCAAGGCTAAAAGCTTGCTTGCCGAGGCTGGCTACGATAAAGGGCTATCGCTTGATATTTGGGCCATGCCGGTACAAAGAGGCTATAACCCCAACGCGCGTAAGATGGCGGAGATGATCCAACAAGACTTAACCGAGATTGGCGTCAAAGCGCAAATTATCAGTTTTCAGTGGGGAACTTTTTTGCGTCGCGTTCGCCTCGGCCATCACCAAACCGTGCTGCTAGGCTGGAATGCCGATAATGGCGATCCCGATAATTTTTTAACTCCCTTACTAAGTTGCTTAGCCAGTCAAAACCGTGGCAATTACGCCCGCTGGTGTAATCAAAACTTTGACCGCATTATCAAGCGAGCGCGCTTGGAAACTGATCCTGAGCAAAGAAAAAAGCTCTATCAACAAGCGCAAGCTATGTTCCAACAAGAACAACCCTGGCTCACCATTGCTTATGCGCAAAATAGTTTATTGTTTAATCATCAGTTAAACGGAGTGCAACTCTCGCCCCTAGGCAGTATTAGTTTTGAAGGCGTATCGTTTCTAAATCCTCAGGCGGACAGTCCCAAAATAGATAATCCCCAAACTGATAACCCTCAGACAGATAATCCGCTACAACCGCTGGAAGCTGAGCCAATGGCGGGAGACGAGAAACCATGATCGCTACCCTACTACGCTTACTGTTTACCGCGGTTGTTAGTTTTATTGGTTTGACCTTGCTCACCTTCTATATCAGCCAACAGGCAGCAGTACCCATTTTTCCTTACCAAGCCAGCTCTGCTTTTGGCCAATACTTTGAGTATGTGGGACATTTGTTTCAAGCCGATTGGGGCTACTCGTACATCTCGGGAAACTCGGTACTCACTGACTTTTTAAAACATTTCCCCGCCACTTTCGAGCTGCTAACTTTAGCGTTAATGATGGCAATTGTATTCGGTTTATTACTGGGCATTTTCGCCGCTAAAAACCAAGGAAGCTGGATCGACAATGGCCTGATGAGCGCAACCCTTATCGGCTATTCCATGCCCATTTTTTGGTGGGGCTTACTATTAGTGCTGTTTTTCTCTTTACATTTAGGATTGACTCCAGTAGCCGGACGAATTGGTTTTGAATACCACATCGAACCAGTTACCCGCTTCATGTTGATTGATAGCTTAATCAGTAGCAACCAATATGGTTATCAGGCTTTTTATAATGCGCTCAAACACCTGATCCTTCCCAGCATCACCTTAAGTTGGGTACCCATGGCCATTATG